>NZ_RSCK01000010.1:0-163136 GCF_003991895.1 Chroococcidiopsis cubana SAG 39.79 | reverse complement strand
AGCTGTTTGGTACTTCATTCATGGCTACAACACAGAGCTAGACAGGATTTGAGCCTCACCACTACTTCCGTATCACTACCACTACCCGAATGTACTAGCATCTAGTCGAGCATTATTAGTTAAAGACAGCGATCGCGCTTTGATATTGATATTGCCGCCGTTGCCTCTTGCGCTTTCTTGAACTCTACCGAAAATTGTACCGCTGTCTATAGAAATCCCATCTGTAGCAGTTATAGTCACATTGCCAGCATCCCCAGAACCAAAGATGCTAGCAGAGATTACACCACTATTGGTTATGGACAGAGAGCCAGTTCTGATATTAATATTGCCACCTTTGCCCGTACTGCCTGTTTCTACATTGTTGAAGATGCCACTACTAAAAACCCCTTCTGGAAATTCGCCCACACCATCAACAGCTATAGTATCTTGAGCATAAACATCTACATCCCCTGCTACTGCGTCAGCAGATCCCTGATTTCCTCCGATACCAGCAACTAATTCACTCCCGCCAAACAGATCTAAATTGCGGGTATTGACAGCGATACTACCACCACCGCCAGCCCTAACATCAACCAAAGCTGTATTGGATAGAGATATATCTCCTAGAGTTAAATCTGTAGGGAAGCTGAAGCGGAAACCAGTGGAATCGGGGTTAATTCCTACAACTCCTGGGGCTGCAACTGCACCTAGTTCAATTCGTCCTCCTTCAGCAGTTAATCGACCCCCTTCTAAATTAATATTGCTACCAACTATTCCTATAGCCTTTCCAGGCTGGACTTGCAAACCTACGCCGCTAGCACGGTTGATGATATTTCCCGAACCAGTACCAAATTGCAAACCCAAGGGAACGCTCACGGTTAACAGTGGCGCACCTGTACTAGGTGTAGCACTAAACTGTGTTCCATCAGCAAAATTGATACTGCTAGCCGTAGTAGCAACGAACGAGCCGCCAATATTCAACCTGGCATTCTGACCGAAAACTATACCGTTAGGATTGAGTAGAAACAAGTTAGCTGCGCCATTAGCTCCAATTAAACCATCAATCTCAGAAATTGAGCCACCTGTGACCCTGGTGAGTATATTTTGAATATCTGGAGCATTGTTAAAAAAAGCTGCTCCATTGGTAGGTACAGAAAACTGTTGAAAGCTGTGGAATAAATGACCACCTTGCCTAGTTCCACCAGTAATTGTCTGCTCGCCGCCACTGATACCAGTGACAGCAGAACCAACAGTATTGTCCGGTACAACCTGAGCCAGTGTAGCATTCCCAAATGCGATCGCCCCCCCTACTACCACACCAACCAGCCCTAACCTTACTCCCCAGTACCCGAGAATCGGAGATAATTGGAAATACATTTTATTTTTATAATTACTTGAGTTAAATCGATCGCAAATGACGAAGCACCAGTAACTATAAATATCTAGTGAGAAAAAATCAACCCAATTTCATAAAAATACGATCGCGATTGCTCTAGCTAGTGCATCCTTACTCGTCTGCTTTGGTGGTTGTCATTCTGATGCTTGCATAGTACAAATGTCTTATAGTATGATGCCAATGTGTGCAATGCACTTTTATGTGTGAGTGTATTGTTTGTTGTCAGCAGCCCTGGTGTGTTGTTATTCTAGGGCTGCTTTAATTTTAGGAAAACAGGAATTGCCCGATCGCAACTGTATCTGCGTAGAACATCTGTGATTCGACAATTTTGCCATCACGCATTTTATACACGCTGACTACTGGCGAATCAAGCTTTTTACCGCTACTTGCCGCCAGCCCTTTCAACTGCCAAAGGACGATGACATAATCTTCTGCATCTAAAAAGACTGCATCCATCTTCCTCTCGGCTGGCGGTTGAAGATGATTCCAAGTTTGAGCAGCGCCTTCAACGTGTTGCTTTGCACCTTCCAGACCGGAATGTACTCCACCATAAGGAAGTGACTCTGCATCGCGGATGACAATTTCAGGAGCGTAAGCTGCAAGAACTCCACCAATATCGCGTTCTTCGACAGCCTCGAACAGACGGCGAACATTTTCTAGATTCTGTTGTGACATAAATTCTCCTTTCTCGTCAGAATTTATCGACTGACGCATTCAGTATCCAACTATTCTCAACTTCTTCTCTTCAAGGTTCTTGCGATTGTTTTCAACGTTCTTGCGACAACTGCCAAAAAACTTTGGGCGTAACTCCGACAAGGCGTTTGAAATGGTAAGTGAAATGTCCTTGGCTAGCAAAACCAACCGTCTGAGCGATCGCCGCCAATGATAAATTACCCATAACTATTAGTTGTTTGGCTCGTTCGATCCGACAACGAATTAAATATTGATGCGGTGAAATATGAGTTGATTTCTTGAACAAGTGTGCAAAATGATATGGACTCAACCGCACTATTTCTGCTAACTGGGTTAAGCTAATATTTCTATCTAAGTTTGCTTCAATAAAATCAACAATTTGCTGCCATTGCTGTTGCGTAAAACTACCCGTAACAGTTTTGCGCTGACGTGAGTTGCTGGAATATCTCGATAAAAGATGAACCACAAGTGCATGGGCTAGCGAGTCAGCATAAAGATGGCTGTTTCTCCCATCAATTTCTAAGGATGTTTTGAGTGCAAAGCCAATCTGTCCAATTAACGGATCGAATAGTGTAGCTAAATGTGGAATCAGTTCGAGGCGATCGCTGCCAAATACCTCATAGCCAACTGTAGCGAGAAATGACGGTGCTAACAACAAATTGAAAAACTCAGCTTCTTTATTCCAGTGAAACCATTGGCTGAGGTAGGCTGGGTAAATTTTCAAATCTCCAAATCCCGATCCTACCTTCTCATATCGTCCGCCAACTGCTTGCTCCAACTGCACGGGCTTTCCGACATTCAGACAAATAACGTGCTGGGACGACACGTGTTCTGGAACATCGCAAGGTGGTTCTCGAAAATAAGCAAATTGAATGTTTTTCCAGTTAGCGCCATCGCTAGCCAGAATCGGCGAACGGGGAAGGATTAGCGGTAAATTGCTAGGAGTCGGATCGCTCACAATTACCCTGATGCCAATCGCTCGGTGAGAAAAGCTTGAAAGGCTTGAAGAGAGAGGGAATGCGGATGAAAGGACTTGAACCTTCACACCTCTCGGTACTAGAACCTAAATCTAGCGCGTCTGCCAATTCCGCCACATCCGCATATCGGCTTTACGATTATAGCAGAGAAAAAAATATTTTTACTCGCTTCTCAAAGCGGCAATCGGATCTAATTTAGCAGCATTCCGAGCTGGGATAACTCCCGCTAGCAATCCGACGACGAAAGAAAGCCCAAACCCACTCGCGATCGACCACAACGATACGATGAGGGGAAATTTGAAAATATTAGCAGCAGTAGCCGCTATCGCCACTCCCAAACCAATTCCCATCCCTCCGCCAACGACAGAGACGACAACTGCTTCGGCTAAAAACTGAATTAAAATCGCTGCATTAGTCGCGCCTACAGCCTTGCGAATGCCAATTTCTTTTGTGCGTTCGACAACTGAGACTAGCATGATATTGGCAATTCCGATCCCGCCAACGACCAGAGAAATCCCCGCGATCGCCACTACCATGATGGTAAATAATCCTACTACACTACTAAACGTGTTGATAATATCGACCTGATTGATAATCCGAAAATCATCTGCTTGCGGTGGGTAGATATTATGACGCAAGCGTAAAAGGTTCGTGACTTGGAATTGTGCCGCATCTAACTGCGTCTCGTTACTGGCTGCTAACCAAAATCCGTTGATGGAAACTCAAGTTAAAGCATTATTTCCTACCAACCGCGCCGACATATTCGTTAACGGTACGTATACGCGATCGTCTTGATCTTGACCTCCAACCGCGCCTTTTGGCTCCATTACTCCCAAAACCTTATAACTTTGTCGCTGAATCCGAATATCGGCTCCTACTGGATTAACTTCTGCGCCAAATAACTGATCTCGTACCTTAGAACCCAAAACAACAACTGGTTGAGCCGCATCTAAATCTGCCTGAGTAAAAAATTGCCCGACTTGGGGGCGGATATTTTTCACCTCAGAGTAATATAAATCCGTCCCGAGAACGCTAGTAGAAATATTCTGTCCGCCATAAACAACTTGAAACTGACGTTGTAAAAAAGCAGTCACGCCAATCGCTGCTGGAGCCTGTTGCGCTACCGCTTTAGCATCTTCCCAAGTCAAAGTTGAAGCTGAACCTACTCCTTGGTTAATCCCGCCACCAGTCGTGGACGCACCCGCAAGGACGAGCATCACATTCGTACCCAAAGCTTGAATCTGTTGCTCGGTAGATTTTTGCACGCCTTGTCCTACCGAAGTAATAGAAATTACCGAAGAAATACCAATAATTACGCCCAACATCGTTAAACCCGTGCGTAACTTGTGATTCCATAAAGATTCCGCCGCCATCCCGACAACTTCAGCAGTTGACACGGCGTTAGTATTGGCGTGAGGGGGTTGTTTTTTGGGCATGAAGAATAATTGATGGTTAATGGTTAATGGTTGATAGTTGTTGGTTAACCGCTCCCTTGTCCCCCTTGTCCCCCTTGTCTCCCTTGTCCCCCTTGTCTCCCTTGTCCCCCTTGTCCCCCTTGTCTCCCTTGTCTCCCTTGTCCCCCTTGTCTCCCTTGTCCCCCTTGTCCCCCTTGTCCCCCTTGTCCCCCTTGTCCTCCCTGCTCCCTACTCCCTGTTCACCGTCGCGAACCTCCCATACCTGGGATTCCCGGCGTTCTGGTTTGGGGGCGAGTTCCTGGTGGAAAGGTGATGAAGACTTTTTCGGTTCCCGTGAGTCCTGATAAAACTTGGGTTTTGTCATTTACAGTCACTCCGGTTTGGATGGGGGTAAAGACGGGATTGTTATTCTCGCTAGCGACAAATACACCCGTACCGTTAGGTTGACGAGCGATCGCAACTGTGGGAACGACGATCGCATTTTTCACTTCGCCTGCTTTAAAATCAACATCAACGTTCATACCCGATCGCAACAGCTGAGGAGCGGTGAGAATTGCAGCTTTAACTTGAAAACTCGTTACGTTCTGCTCTACTGTAGATTGAACGGCAATTTGAATTACTCGCCCTTTGAAAGTTTTACCTGGATAAGCATCAGCTCGAAAGCTAATGTCTTGTCCGATCCGAATTTGAGCAATATTACTTTCTGATACGTTGGCGACAACCTGATTGTTCGCCGCCAGTGCCAAGATCGAGTTGGAAGTTGCACCAGAAACGGAACTACCTGCGGTGGTGGGAGTAACAAAAGCACCAGGATCGGCATATTTTTGCGCCACTACGCCACTAAAAGGAGCCGCGATCGCCGTATCATTCAATTGAGTTTGAATATTCTGTAATGCCCCTTGTGCTTGTTTAACTTGAGCGCGGGCTTGAGCGATATCTTCAGGGCGCGAACCGTTTTGCTGTAGAGTTAAAGCTTGCTGCGCTCTATCCACAGCTGCTTTGGCACTATTGTAAGCAGCGCGGGATGTAATTAAATCTCGACTGGAAATTGCTCCAGAGGCGAATAACTGCTCGTTTTGGCGCAGATTTGAGGTTGCTTCTTCTAAGGTTGCTTGAGTATTTTGTAACTCTGCTTGCGCTTGAGCAATATCCTCAACGCGATTCCCCGCCAGCAATTTTTGTAAATTTGCTTGAGCTTCTGCTAATCTTCCCTTAGCTTCGATTAATTGTCCCTGTAGGTTTGAATCATCCATGTAGGCGATAATTTGCCCTTGCTTTACCCAATCACCTTCTTTTACCAACAAGCTTTTCAGCCGTCCAGAACTTTTAGGGCTGACATTAATCGATCGCTCTGGTTTAATTGTGCCGTTAGCTGCAACAGTTACAGATAAATTTAATCGTTCTACTGGAACGGAGAGTGCTTGTCGCTGGGCGGCTTGACGGGGAACAATGACAATTTGACGATAAACAATATAGCTACCTGCGGCTACAAAGCCAAGCAAGAATACCCCCAGCACCCACTTAGTAATTCCTACTTTCTTGAAGTTTTTCACGCGCGATGGGAACGTCTCTGAATGAGGCAAATCAGTTTTCATTCTAGCTTCACGCTCGGTAATACACCCGTCATAGCAATTCTGTGCCACTATCTTATAAACGAGTTCGCTCAACCTCATGTAGAAAAAGTCACGATCGCCCTATGACTTTAGTAATGGTTATCAGTTATCAGTTATCAGGGAATCTATACTAATTACGAATTCCGAATTCTCCCTTGTCTCTCTTGTTTCCCTTGTCCCAATTTTGACTTTTGACTTTTGACCTTTGACTTTTAAACCTTGTGACTCGTCCCATTCAACCTCACAATCACCCGTTTCCATTTCTGCTCTATCTAGAGTGGGCATTATTGGCGATCGCAATTTGGACTGAATTATTACCTAATCCCAGTTTGCGGTTTCCAAGGTTTCCTTTGCTAACGCTGTTAAGCATTACTGGCTTTGGGTTGATGGGTTTGAGATTACCCACGGGTAAGTTAATTTACAAAGTTATTTATACTGCTTTTGAAATTGTACTAATTTTATTCACTTCTCTAACTGGTAGTCGAGCAATCCGTCTGTTTCCTTTCCTTTACTTACTTCTAGTCACTCGAAGTTGTCTGATTTTTAACCTACCAGGAAGATTATTAATTACGGGTTTATCTTTTACTTTTTTCCTATTGACGCTACAGCGCCGTTTTCATCGCATTCCCGCACCACCAATGGCTCAAGAACGGTTGCGTTTTTTTCCGCTCCTTCTAGCATTATTATTTGGGTTAGTTTTAGTTTTTGTGTTGTTATTAATGAATGCAGTTTTAGCTGAGCGTCAAAGTCGAGAAAAACTGGCGATCGCCAACGAGCAACTGCGAAAATATGCTTTGAGAATTGAAGACCAAGCAACTTTGCAAGAACGCAGTCGCATTGCACGAGAAATTCACGATTCTCTCGGACACTCATTAACGGCGCTCAATCTGCAAATAGAAACAGCACTTAAACTTTGGCTCAGCGATTCTACCAGAGCTTACACGTTCCTCAAACAAGCAAAAAAATTAGGTTCTCAAGCTTTGCAAGATGTGCGCCAGTCAGTTTCGGCGCTGCGCGATCCGCTGTTGGGACGTTCTTTAGAGCAAGCGATCGCATCTTTGGCTGAAGATTTTGGGCGCTCTACTGGTGTTGTTCCTTCATGTCAAATTCAACTTGCCGATTCCATAACGACAGAAGTTTCTACAGCTATTTACCGCATTGCTCAAGAAGCATTGACAAATATTAGTAGATATGCTTCGGCTACTGAAGTGATAATTCAATTACAAGTTACGAAAAACCATTTAAAATTCACAATTGCGGATAATGGTAAGGGATTTCAATTAAGTCAAAATACCACTGGTTTTGGGTTGCAAAGTATGCGCGATCGCGCCCAAGTCTTAGGAGGTGAATTAAATATTAATACCGCTCCTAACTCAGGTTGCACGATTGTGACTGAGATTCCTTTACATACATGAAAAAGCGATCGTAGAGGGAAATGAAGCTAACGAACAAAGAATTCGCGATTCTAAAAAACGCACTGCCGATTTAGTCCTACAGTTAGCACAAAACGAGGAACAGCGCCAAAATGCTCTCACCGCAGTTATCCAGCAGCAGATCGACCTGAGATTGCAGAAATTTAAGAATGCGATCGCGCTGGAAAACCTGGAATATATCAAGCAGCAGAATTTACTCGAAGTTTTCAATAAAAGTGCTTGACACTTATAAGAAGATTGGCAATAATAATTTAGGGGAGATATTTTATCTCCCCTAAAAATAAGGAGGTGATGCAAAAATAACCAATCCAAATAAAGACGGTAACGGCAACGGACAAAAGGAATACAATCCTGAAATCGAGTTCGAGTACCTTGCAGAGGATATCTGGAGCGAGATAGACCAGCAAGGAAACGAATACGTTGCTTATACCAAAGACGTGCTAGAAGCCTTGGAAGACGAGGACTCTGAATCTGATTCCAACGGCGAGTAAAATTAGCACCATGCCCCTAGTTTTACTAGAGGCATTTCCTGATAGTCAAGAAAAACATAACATATGTCTACTAGTATTATCCATCCACTGCACTACCTAGTCGTTGAAAAAAAGGGGTCTGCCTGGTGTTTCAAGACAGGCGACAGAATATTCTACAACCCCCGCAACGTGCCAGCATCTCTGTCTCTAGAAGACCGACTGCGCCAATTTGGATTAACCATACCGAAAATTGCGATCGAGTTATTTCGGATAGAGGCAGGTAAGGGAGGATATTACCTTGCTAATTTACGTTCTAAGCAGTATTACTACTGCGGGCTCGATTGGCAGGATGTTAAAACAACTCTCCAGCAATTGGGAATAGGACGACCAGAGCCCTTGGAGAACAGCAATGGGTAGAAAGAAACTCAACCGTTCTGTCGTCAATGTCAGAACCGCTCCCGATACCCCCAGTAAGCTCAAAGATCTAGCTTATACCCTCGGTTATATCTATGACGGCGAGGGTGCGACGGGGCAATTACTAGATGCGATCGCCAGTGGTTTAATTCAGTTAACATCACAGGAAGCTAAAGAAAATGAGCGTAAACCAATTACAGAATCTAACCCTGGAGCAATTCTGGCTGCTACCAGAAGGGGAGACGGCATTTGAATCACAGATCGCCAACTCAAGAGCGCCCAAAAAGTCTCAAGAATACCCAAACTTTTTTGGTAGGGGGTGGAGAAACTCCTGAAGCACCACTCCCTGAAAGTCTTGTTCTTTCGTAGATTGGCGTTTTATCAAGGTTTTTATCTTTTACGAGCATAGAGGGATTTGAACCCCCGACCCTCAGAACCGGAATCTGATGCTCTATCCACTGAGCTATATGCCCTTGCACTCGGATATTATAGCATAGCAAGTTAATTGGGAAGCGATCGCGCTTTTTAACCTGGAATATTGAGGTAGGGGCGTACATAAATTTGTAGGGGCGCTTTCTCTGTGCGCCCTTACAGATCGATCGCTAAATTACCCCAGCTAATCCCAAAGATAACCCCGCTTTCCAACTAGCAAGATCGAACAAAGAGCGATCGCGATACCTACCATATCTAAGCTGTTTATTCTTAATCTTCTCGCCTAACTCAGGCAAAATGCCAAAATTAGGTGGCATCGGTTGAAAATGTTTCGGGGCAGCAGAACTGATAAATTCAAATAACGCCCCCATCATCGTTGTGGGTGGTAAAACTAACGAATCTTTACCCAAAGCAATTCTCGCCGCATTCGTTCCCGCCAGCCAGCCGCCAGCCGCCGCTGCTGTATAACCTTCCGTACCAATTAATTGTCCCGCACCTAAGAGAGTCGGACGGTTTTTAAATTGTAATGATGGTTGCAACAACTGAGGAGCATTAATAAACGTGTTGCGGTGCATCACTCCCAAACGCACAAATTCAGCATTTTCCAAACCTGGAATCATTTGAAATATACGCTTTTGTTCGCCCCAGCGTAAATTTGTCTGAAATCCAACCATATTCCACAACTGCCCCGCCTTATCTTCTTGGCGCAGTTGTACTACCGCATAAGGACGTTCCGACTGATTTTCTGGGGCGCGGAAGTCTCCCTTGCGGGCATCAAACAAGCCCACAGGTTTGAGGGGACCATAGCGCATGGTATCTTCCCCGCGTCGGGCAAGTTCTTCTATAGGTAAACAAGCTTCAAAGAATTTAGCATTTTCTCGCTCAAAATCCTTTAATTCTGCTTGTTCTGCCGTGCATAATGCTTGCCAAAACTGCAAGTATTGCTCTTTATTCATCGGACAGTTGAGATAGGCTGCATCTCCCTTGTCGTAGCGAGAAGCGAGAAAAGCAATATCGCGGTCAATTGATTCTCCTACAATAATTGGGCTTGCGGCATCGAAAAAGCTGAGATATTCCATTCCCGTAAAGCGGTGCAAATCTGCGGCTAAATCGGGGCTAGTTAAAGGACCAGTCGCTAGTACAACAACGCCTTCTGGAATGGCGTGAAGTTCGCCCCGCCGCAGTTCGATGAGGGGGTGACGAGAGAGCGTTTCGGTCAAATCTTGGCTAAATTGTCCTCGATCTACAGCTAAAGCACCACCAGCAGGGACGGCGTGACTGTCGGCTTTGCCAATCACTACAGAACCCAATTGACGCAGTTCTTCATGCAACAATCCCGATGCGCGATCGCTTGCTTGCGCCCCAAAAGAATTGCTACAGACTAATTCTGCTAAATGTTCTGTATGGTGGGCGGGACTCGATCGCAAAGGACGCATTTCGTGCAAAATCACTGGTATTCCCGCCTGGGCAATTTGCCACGCCGCTTCTGTCCCGGCTAATCCACCACCGATAACTTGAATTACGTTGTCATTGGTCATTGGTCGTTGGTCATTGGTCGTTGCCAAGAGGTAAATTTTAACTTCTTCCTTGTCCCCCTTGCCCCCCTTGTCCTATCCCTTACCCCTCTAAATTTGTAATAAATTTGTAATAAATCTGGGTGCTGGCAGGATAATTAAAACGAGTAAAGCTAAGACTAGCAGACCGATGATATCGCGTTTGTTGTCTAGTTCGGTTACATCGTTGAGGGCTGGTTCGTCAGCTATGGGCATGAAAAAGAGAATTATCGCCCACAACCAAAAACCAGGTTGGACTAAAGCCAATCCTAAAACTAAAAACCGAGCAATTTGACCGATCGCGGCTCCAGTACGCTGTCCAAACATAGCATGGACGATGTGACCGCCATCGAGTTGTCCTACAGGCATTAGGTTGAGTGCCGTAACGACAAGTCCTAGAAATCCCGCGATCGCCACTGGGTGTAGGTCGATCGCTTTATCTGCGGTTAGTTGAGCGCCTAATGCTAATTTACTCAGGACTGCTAGTAAAATCGAATATCCTGGGTTGAGGGCATCGGGGTCGAGAGTTCCTGCTTTTTCTGGGATTGGCACGACTTGAGAGTTTGCTAAACCCCAGATCAGCAGCGGTAGTGTTGCCACAAATCCAGCTACAGGACCAGCAATACTAACATCAAACAAGGCTTTACGGTTGGGTACGGGGCTGCGCATTTGAATAAATGCCCCAAACGTACCAGGAAAAAAGGGAATGGGAATGAAATAAGGTAGTGTAACGAGAATTTTATGAAATCTAGCTGTTAAATAGTGACCCATTTCGTGAATGCCTAAAATCGCCAGTAAAGCTACGGCATAGGGCAATCCTTCATGTAATTGGGTAATAGTTGCTGATGGTGTGGTGTTATTGCTACTAGCTAATTGCACGCCAACGACGGCAGTTGTAAATAAGGTGGCTATAACTAAGCCTACGGCTAAAAAGGGTCTAGAGAGCTGCGATCGCTCCGCTGGTCTATCTTTTCGCGCTTGGGGATTGGGAACTAGGGCAAAGAAAGGCTTGTTGTTGAGTCCTTCTTGCAACAGGACTAAAAAGCGATCGCCAAATTGATTTTCAATATTTCGCCGAATTTTCTCGTAAGCATCGGTCGGAGAAGTGCGGAGTTGTCCGCGACAGATCACGGCTTGAGGTCGATATTCAATATTGTGAATGTAGAAAGTTGACCAAGGAAAGCAATCCCTCAGTTGAGCTTCTTCTGCTGGCTCGATTGGGCGAACTGGTGTCGGTTCTGGTGTCGGTTCTGGGTTAGAATTGACTGCTGCTGGGTTAGCAGTTGGTGGCGCGGGTGACATTCCTCTCCGTCCCCACTGAATCAGCAGCCAGTACAAAACTGGGCAGATGACAAACGGACCGATCGCTAAAGCAATAGGCAGTGGTTGATCTGGACCGTAGACTGCCATCCATATGCTCCAAATTAAGGCTGGTGTCATGAGTACCAGCCATAAAAGCCAAACGGGTGTCCGCGTCATGCCAGCGACACTGCGCCGCACGATGATATAAGTAAATAGTCCCAGGAGGAGGAGAAACCAAAATTCCATGTCTGTTGCAGTTGTACTGAGTGGGTATCGCGTTTAAGCGATGGAGACAAGTCAGTTGAGAATACTTATCTTTCACCTCCTATTTGCCGTGCCAGTGCCATAATTTTACTCGCCACATAAGATCGCAATTAGACTCTCAATTTAACTTTTACCCCTCACTAATCGTTCCCGAACTTTGCAAAACCAACCTACTCGTTCTCCCAAACTACCACAGGCAATTTGGCATAACGTATTTGCGTTTCCACCCAATAGAGAGACGTTAGGAGGAACTGCTTATCTTATTGTAGAAAATCAAGGCAATATTCTGATAGACTCTCCAGGCTGGGACGAAGTGAATCGGGAATACATCAGTTCTCTTGGTGGAGTTCGCTGGTTATTTATGACGCACAGAGGTGCGATCGGTCAAACGCGACACCTGCAAGCAACGTATAACTGCGAGATTATCATTCAACAACAAGAAGCCTATTTGTTGCCAGGATTAAAAGTTACGACTTTTGAGCGAGAATTTGACCTGGGAAATGGCATTGAAATTATCTGGACTCCCGGACATTCGCCTGGTTCTGCTTGCCTTTACTATCCGCAGCATGGAGGTATTTTATTCTCTGGTCGTCATATTCTCCCCAATCTTCAAGGCGAACCAGCACCGCTGAGAACGGCAAAAACTTTCCACTGGTTACGCCAATTACGCAGCGTCAAATTCATTTGCGATCGCTTTACCCCAGAAACCTTGCAATATATCTGCCCTGGGGCAAATACAGGGTTTCTGCGGGGTCAGCGAGTTATTAGCAATGCGTATGAGAGATTGAATTGTGGGAGTTAGTAGTTGGTTATTGGTCATTGTGTAGAGACGTTACATGTAACGTCTCTACACTCGTTTCCTCTTTCCGATGCAACCGAATCCCTAGAAAGACATCATATAAAAAGCTCCAAAAGTCTTTTCCTTGCCAGATACCTAGAGTTTGAGGACTGCCTTTGGCATCCAAAAGATGCTTGGTGGCATGGTATGCGGGTTGATATTTATACCAGGGAATTGAAGGCCATAGGTGATGGGTGAGGTGATAATTCTGTCCGCCGATCAATAGATTCAGTACCGGATTGGGATAAACTCTGGCATTTGTCCAACGCCCGCGATCGCTAAATGGACGATGGGGTAGATAATCAAAAAATAATCCTAAAGTCAGCCCAACAATAGCAGTTGGGATAAACCAAAAATTGAGGATATAGCCCAAAAAGTGATATTGAATTGAGATGTAAAAAATTGCTGCGACAATTGCACGGCTAATAAACCACTCTAATAATTCGTATTTTCGCCACAATCGCCGCTGAAAGAAAAATACTTCATGATAGAAGAAGCGAGCATTAATTAACCAGAGAGGACCACCAGTAGAGACAAAATGATCCGGATCGTTTTCTGGGTCGTTAACATGGGCGTGGTGCTGTAGGTGTACCCGCGTAAATACGGGAAACGAGAAAGCTAACATCATGGCGCTGCCATGCCCTAAAATTGCATTGATAATTCGATTAGGATGGGCAGCTTGGTGACAAGCATCGTGAATCACAGTGCCAGACATATGAATGGCAAGAACGTTAATTGTAAAGCAGCACCAGTGTTGCCACTCCCACAGCCAGTAACCGCAGTTGGATAATACTAATAAGGTCATGGCTGCCAGAAACATCCACACATCGGGATTTATTTTCTCAGGAGGTGCTAAAAACTCCTTGGGAACTGTCAGTGGCTTCTTTGCCTCCGACGCGATCATCTTGACTCCTTTTGTTATCGGTTGTTGCAAATTATGTTGCAAATTATTATGGTACGTTCACTAGAATACTAAAGTTTTGTGTAGCATGAGTCATTTTTACTACTGCTACTAGCAATTTATTCTCTGGCGATCGGGTGATATACCGATCGCAGTACGATCTGTAGTTTGTTATCCCCTTGAAAGTTGCCTTCATGCAGTCACTAGACTCCGTTCGTCGCACTAAAATCGTCGCTACCATTGGTCCCGCTACTAGTAGCCCAGAAGTCCTCAAGGCATTGATTGAGGCTGGAGCAACCACTTTGCGGCTGAATTTTTCCCACGGCACTCACGCCGACCATCAACGCAGCATTCGCCTGATCCGGCAGACCGCTTTTGAATTGGATCGTCCGGTTGGAATTTTACAAGACTTACAGGGACCGAAAATTCGCCTGGGTAAGTTTGAGACTGGCTCGATTCAAGTGGGTCGGGGCGATCGCTTTACTTTAACTAGCGATCGCATTGTCGGGACTCAAGAGCGCAGTTGCGTGACTTACGATCTGCTAGCCGATGAAGTCCCCGTAGGAGCGACAATTTTACTGGATGATGGGCGAGTCGAAATGCTCGTGGAAGATGTCGATCGCGATAACAAAGAATTGCACTGTTGCGTCACTGTGGGGGGCATTCTTTCTAATAATAAAGGGGTAAATTTTCCTGGGGTCTATCTATCCATTAAGGCAATGACAGATAAGGACCGCGAAGATTTACTTTTCGGTCTAGATCAAGGTGTAGATTGGGTAGCCCTTTCTTTCGTGCGCAATCCTCAAGACATCTTAGAAATTAAAGAAATTATTTCTAATGCAGGGAAGCAAGTGCCTGTAGTTGCCAAGATTGAGAAACACGAGGCGATCGATCAGATGGAGGCAATTTTGCCTCTGTGCGATGGTGTGATGGTGGCTAGAGGGGATTTGGGGGTAGAACTACCAGCGGAAGACGTGCCGATCTTGCAAAAGCGGTTGATCGTGACGGCAAATCGCTTAGGTATCCCAATTATCACGGCAACCCAAATGTTAGACAGCATGGTTCACAGCCCTCGACCGACTCGCGCTGAAGTCTCGGATGTGGCAAATGCAATTTTAGATGGTACGGATGCGGTGATGCTGTCAAATGAGACGGCTGTGGGGAAATATCCGGTGGAAGCCGTGGCGACAATGGCAAAAATTGCCGTGCGGATCGAACAGGAACAGGCTCTAGCCTCGCCTCCAGCTCATATCAAAGATGCGCGGCGATCGATCCCCAATGCGATCAGTCAAGCAGTAGGACAGATTGCCGAACAATTAGAAGCATCTGCAATTATGACGATGACGAAGACGGGATCGACGGCGCGAAATGTGTCTAAATTTCGACCTCAGACTCCAATTCTTGCCGTCACTCCCCATGTCGATATAGCTCGACAGCTACAAATGGTGTGGGGAGTAAAACCGCTGCTGGTACTGGATTTAGCTTCGACGGGACAAACGTTTCAGTCGGCTCTCAATGTGGCGCTAGAGAAAAATCTCTTAACAGAAGGAGATTTGGTCGTGATGACGGCTGGGACGCTTCAGGGAGTATCGGGATCGACAGACTTGATTAAGGTAGAAGTGGTGACAGCTTTACTCGGTCAAGGTGTTGGCATCGGTCAGGGTTCCGTCAGCGGTCGCGCTAGGGTAGCTCACGCCGGGATAGATGTGAGTAAGTTTAATCCTGGGGAAATTTTAGTTGCGCCCCGCACTTCTGCTGATTTTGTCGATGCGATCCGCAAAGCCGCAGGGATTATCACCGAAGATGAGAGTCTTACCAGTCATGCTGCGGTCTTGGGTTTGCGTTTGGGGATTCCTGTCATTGTAGGAGTCAAACGCGCTACCGAAGTGATTCGGGATGGGGCAATTTTGACTTTAGATATGCAGCGGGGTTTGATTTATTCTGGGGCTGTGGGGGGTTAAGTGGAAGGGGCGATCGCATTCTATTTGAGAAATTGAGTTAGGGGTGCGATCGCGTTTCATAAGAAGAAACCCCACCTTGGCGATCGTTACTTGAGGTTCCACATTT
This sequence comes from Chroococcidiopsis cubana SAG 39.79, assembly GCF_003991895.1. Taxonomy (NCBI): domain Bacteria; kingdom Bacillati; phylum Cyanobacteriota; class Cyanophyceae; order Chroococcidiopsidales; family Chroococcidiopsidaceae; genus Chroococcidiopsis; species Chroococcidiopsis cubana. Next base: position 147,389 of record NZ_RSCK01000010.1, on the reverse strand, counting down.
GCCTCTTAATTAGCCATTCTCCCGAGTCCTCTTGATGGAAAAGCCAGGTCTTCGTGGTTTTGTATGAATTTGTCACCCCATCAGCGTAGGCGACAGTGTTTACATTGCCTTGTGCAACTCCATATACCCATCGATCGTCGATCCGTAGAGCATCAAGGGGTGTCAGCTGAACAGTCCATTTTGCAACATCATAGTCCTTCTGTTCGCTCTTTGAAATCTCATCCGAACCGCGCTCAGGCTCCGATCCTGGTGGAATCCGAATCGCATCTGTGGCGAATAACTTCCGATAGGCTGTCGAATCGTTTGCACTAACAGCTGCCTGATACTTTTCACACATTGCCTTGAGAACCTCGTTCGCGTCAATCATAGTTCGCTCCTTGGTTAGGTTGCTCTTTCCTATTCCACAGCAGGTGAGCAGTATTGGTATAACCGAAGCCAACTTCTCGCACCGGATCTCATGGCAGCATCTCCGTGCAGCTGAATATCGTCGAACTTATCGACGCAAGACTAGTTTTGAGTCAAAACTGAGTGAGATCGCTATGCGTCCTTGTTGGAGCGAGTAATTAGAATAAACTCCACAAAAGTTACTCAAACTAAATACTTAACTGCCACCAGAGTGACATATTTATATTTTTATACTACTTAATTCGTAGCGGTTTTCGCAATAGTAAATTACAAATCTTTGAGAACATTAAACTGAATCGAAATATTGGGTAAAGCGATCGCATATTCTGATTACTTTGATTTTAAGGATAGGCGATCGCACGGTCTATTAGGCACTCAGCCTGTTTCAGCTTCTCGACTAAAATAGCCGTTACTTTGGCTTCTGTCAGTCAGTCCAATGCACTAGGGACGGTCAGCTTTCGCCAATTGCTCAGTTAGTTCTCGATCTTCTTGTTTATAGATCGCATTTTCTTTTTGAATAAAGATGTTTGCTAAAGCATTATAGGCTTCAGCCCATGCTGCAATAACCTCATCAGTTGCGGCATCTTGCAAAACATCTTTCATCGCCTGCAACAGCTTTTCACCAATCAGCGGATATTGCTCTGGTAGTATGCGAGTTCCTACATGACGATGGGCAATCTTATCTACTGCGGTAGCCAACTCATCTAGGTGGTCAATATGAGTCGCATAGGCGTAAACAGCCGCAGCTAACTTGCGTGCTTGCCCGCCACCGTCTAGATGCTGCATCCAAGTCGTTTCAAAGCTGCGTTTATAGTCAGGTCGTTCTTCAAACGCAATTTGATACATTCGCCTGGTAATTTCTTCACCTTTTTCTTTAATAATTGGTGCAGTTGCTTTAACAATTTCAATCGTTTTTTGACTAACCATTACTAAAACTTCTCCTCTTCTTATCGGAACTGTTGGAGAATAGAAGCTAACGATGGATTAAACTGACTTGTTCTGTCTAACTCCCCGATCTAGGAATTCATTGTCTAATGCGTATGTACGATATTATACATTGCTTTTTAGGTTGCTGCGTAGAAAACTACAGTATATTTTTCTATAAAAATTAAGAAGGCTTTGCGCGCTCTATAAATCCTTTTAAAGCGATCGCTCTATATCAAAATATTCGATCGTCCGATCGCATATTCTGAATTATCTGAGTTTTAAAGAGAGGCGATCGAAGAGCCTACCGAGCGAGCTCATGACGAATTGGTAGCTCTAGTAATTGTTAGTAATCCCCAAAAAACTAGTATGCTACCAATGCCAAACCAAAGCGATGGAATTTCTTGTAAAGCTATAGAGGCAAATAACACGGCAAACACTGGCTCTAGCAGCAATATTGCAGTTGACAGTACTACTGGGAGCCGCTGAGCTGCTACCGTATAACACAAAAATGGCAAAGCAGTGGACAAGATTCCTAGCCCTGACAATACAAGGATCGCCTGTCTATCAATTCCGATTCCAATTGATAGTTTAGAGAAGAAAATTGCACCCAATATAGATAAAACACTGCCAAGCAAACAAGTAACGAAAACGACATCAATCGATTTTGGTGCCATGTTCTGGTTGGCAAGAGTCTTAAACCAAAGCGTATAAAGTACAAGCAAACCCGCAGCACCTAATGCCAAAAGATAGCCGGTCGTTGTTTGCCAAGAAACAGCTTTATAACTAGATAACTGAGGGAACAAAATCGAACTAACTCCAGCCGTAGCTAGTAACATTCCAATGCCTTCACTTCGCTTAATGGGTAAGCGTGCAACATACTTGTAAGCAATAATAAACAAAGGTGAAGTCGTAAATAACAATGTAACTTCCCCCACAGGTGCCATCTGAAAAGCTGTTGTACCTAAGACATAACCCCCAACAGCCAGCAAACTCAACCACCAGATTGGCAGAGTGCGAAAGGAGAAAGCCAGATTATGTCGAAAACTTGGTACTAGCAACAGGATCGGCAGCATCGCAGCCGTAGCGGCTAAAAAGCGACCTGCCAGAACTGCAAAGGGAGACCACCCTGGAAGCCACCGGACAAAGACGCCCACCATACCCCACGTAGCAGCGGCACACAGTGCTGCTATTAAGCCTTTACCGTCCAGGTTCGATCGAGTCATACCGGTGAGAGATCGAAAATAACAGCGTGGTCGAGGGGTGTGTATTCTACTCGACCTTTGAGATTTTGTTAGCTCTAAATCACGCTGGATGAAAATAGAAAGCTAAGCCCAAGACTGTATAGGTTGCTAATAGCAAAGTTCCTTCTAACCAGTTAGAACGTCCATCTAAACTAATCAGATTTGCAACTAACACGGCGATCGCTACAGCTACGGCTTCAAAAGGATTGAAATCTAAATCCATTGGCTGTCCGATTACCTGTCCGACAATTACCAACACAGGAGCCATAAATAATGCTACCAAAAGGCTCGAACCCATTGCGATCGAGACGGACAAGTCCATATTATTTTTGACCGCAACTCGCACTGCTGTCACGTATTCTGCCGCACCACCAACTAGAGGTAACAGCACCACACCTGTAAATAAGGGAGTTAACCCCAATCCAGCGGTAGCTTCCTCCACCTGACCGACAAACAACTCTGACTCGTAAGCAACAGCAAGGGTAGCGGCGGCTAGAACGCCAACCCACAGCCAGAGATTAGGTTTGTGGGTAGACGATTCAGACTTGGGTTGAGCTTCATTTTCCAAATCTACCAATCCCACGTCGTATAGATAGCTGTGGGTTTTTAACGAAAATAGCAGCGTCATCCCGTAGACAAGAATCAACACGACTGCGGCTGCAATGGAGAGATTTTTAATCGCTACTGGTTCTATGCCGCTAGAAGTTTCAATCACCAGTGTCGGTAGAATAATTGCGATCGCGGCTAATGTCATGGAAGAACCATTCACTCGCGCTACCACAGGTTGAAAATCCTGTTCTTTGTAACGCAAACCTCCCAACAACATCGCCAAACCCATAGCTAGGAGTAGATTGCTGATAATACTGCCCGTAATACTGGCTTTAACAATATCAACCAATCCTTCTTTAAGGGCAACTAGGGCGATAATTAGCTCTGTGGCATTGCCAAACACGGCATTTAACAACGCACCAATTGAGGAACCCGTAACAATCGCCACTTCCTCCGTCGCCGTACTCAGCCAAATTGCTAAAGGGACGATCGCGATCCCTGACGTGATAAATATTGTTAGCGATCCCCATTCTAAATAACGAGCTGCGATCGAGATGGGAATGAAAACCAACAATCCAAGCGAGATAATATTCTTGATTGACATGAGGGATTATCCGATACCGTCAATTACGGGGTGGAAATAAAACGCCAACCCCAACACTGCATATGCAGCTAACAGCAATGTACCCTCTAACCAGTTCGAGCGACCATCGGAACTGATAGAATTTGCAATTAATACCGATACTGCTACTGCTACCAGTTCAAACGGATTGAAGTTGAGATCCATTGGCTGTCCCAACATCCAGCCAGTTATTACCAGTACGGGAGCGACAAATAACGCAATCTGCAAGCTCGATCCCAAAGCAACAGATACCGAAAGATCCATTTTATTTTTCATTGCCACGGTGACGGCTGTAGCGTGTTCTGCGGCATTACCGATAATTGGGACTAGAACCACCCCTGTAAACAAAGCTGTTAAACCTAGCTGGGATGTCGCAACTTCTAAAGCATCAACTAGCAATTCTGATTCCACTGCCACGAGAATTGTCGCCCCTAATAAGACTCCCACCCATACCCACAACTTAGATTTTGCCTCTTCTGCATCATCTTCACTTGGTTCGGCTGCTGCTACTCCGGCATCGTAGAGATAGACATGAGTTTTCATCGAAAACACCAATGTCATTATGTACACTGCCATCAAGACGATCGCGATCGCAATGGAAAGATGTTGAATTGTAGCTTCGCTAATCCCACTAGAGGTAAAGTCTACAGCCGTGGGGATCAAAATGGCGATCGCGGCTAAGTTCATCAAAGAAGCATTCACCCGCGCTACCACAGGCTGAAACTCCTGTTCTTTGTAACGCAACCCTCCCAGCAGCATCGATAAACCCATCACCAGCAGCAAGTTACCAATAATCGATCCTGTGATACTGGCTTTCACCACATCAACCAATCCAGCATTGAGCGCCACGATTGCGATAATTAACTCAGTGGCATTACCAAAAGTCGCATTCAACAACCCGCCTAAAGTTGGACCCACAACTACTGCAAGTTCTTCAGTTGCACTTCCCATCCAAGCCGCCAGCGGTAGAATAGCCAACCCTGCCGTAATAAATACCGTCAGCTCTCCCCACTCTAGTATGTGAGCGGCGATCGATACTGGGACAAATAGCAGCAAGACGGAGAATAGAATATTTTTTCCTGACATTAGCAGATTAATTATCGGTACAACCGATTTTAGGCGAAGGTTGTTGGTTGTTGACAATAAACCCTGTAAGGGCGGGTTTTGCGCGCAGATTTTTGGTTATAGACGTGACTCTTTGCTAAACTCGCCCCGACAAAATCTGAACTTGTACGGGCGGTTTTGTAAGTAGATTGCTGGTTATAGGCGTGAATTTGTTGTTAAACCCGCCCCTACGACAACTGATAACTGATTTGTAACCAATCGTGTAGATTCGTGAACCGATCCCCAAAGCTAGTTGCAAAAATATTAAGCCAATCTTAAATAAACCTAAACTTGCAGTTTAATAAGATCGAGTGCGATCTCATGCTGAGGAGCAAGGTCAAGCTAGGGTGCGACTGACTTCAACATCTGCCATCAGTTACGATTTACCGCCCAGCTATCTCGATCTCTGCTTCATTTGAGTTTTAATCTAGAGTCTTAAGCACGTTATTTCACATAGCTACTCCTTTGAGCAATGTAGGGTAGCAGATTGTAGAGCTTGTAAAAATTAATTTGTAATTTGGATATAACTTTCATGACCTCTGCTGCCGATCTTCCAGCTGCTGAATCAAATTTTCCGCTCGATCGCGATGCCAAGCATCAAGTAAGTCTCAATCCCCTGCAAACGGCTACAGGTGTATACGTGACCGTTCACGGTCATTTCTATCAACCACCGCGCGAGAATCCTTACTTAGATGCGATCGAGCGTCAGCCTAGTGCTGCACCCGCTCACGACTGGAACGAACGCATCCACCATGAATGCTATCGTCCAAATGCTTTTGCCAGGGTATTGAACGATCGCGGTGAAGTTTTGGGGATCGTTAATAACTACGAGTATTTCAGCTTCAATTTCGGTTCTACGCTGCTGTCTTGGTTAGAGCGATACGATTTAGAGGTATATCAGCGAATTATTGAAGCAGACCGCAACAGTTGCGCCCGTCTTAACGGTCACGGGAATGCGATCGCTCAAGTTTACAATCACATCATCTTACCTCTAGCTAACGAACGAGACAAATACACTCAAATCCGCTGGGGTATAGAAGATTTCCGCTCTCGTTTTGGACGCGATCCTGAAGGGATGTGGTTGGCGGAAACTGCGGTAGACTATCCCACCTTAGAGGCTTTGGTAGCAGAGGGAATTCGCTTCATTATCCTCGCTCCCTCCCAAGCCCAACGCTGTCGGACGATCCCCACAGACGAACAACCAGTAACCCAGTGGCACGAAGTCGGAGGCAGCCAGATCGATCCCACTCGTCCTTATCGTTGCTTTCTCGAAGGGGTGAGGAGTGAGGAGCGAGGAGCGAGGGGACAAGGAAGCAGAGGGGCAGAGGAGCAGAGGAGCAGAGGAGAAAAACAGCCCGACTCCCGACTCCCTCTTCCCGACTCCCGCCCATATATCGATATTTTCTTCTACGATGGTCCAATTTCGCGGGATATGGGTTTTAGCGATGCACTCAGCAATTCCCATCACTTTATCGGACGGATGGGACTGGCAATTCGCGGGGATCGCCGTCCCGCACAGTTAATTTCTGTTGCTACAGATGGTGAAACTTTCGGACATCACAAAGGTGGTACGGAAAAAACCTTCGCCTATGCCTTTACAGAAGAATTTTCCCGCCGAGGTTGGACGGTAACGAACTACGCCCATTATCTCAGCCTCGATCCGCCAACCTGGGAAGTAGAACTCAAACCCGTCACTGCTTGGAGTTGTTCGCATGGTGTAGACCGCTGGCAAGATGATTGTGGTTGCGGTGGTGGTGGTGAGTGGCATCAAAAATGGCGGCGACCCCTACGCAACGCCCTTGATTGGCTGCGCGATCGCTTAATTGATGTTTACGAAACTGCTGCTAAAAGTTTATTCTGCGATCCCTGGTTAGCACGGGATGAATATATTCAAGTCATTCGCGATCGCTCGGTGGCTAACGTTCAACGCTTTCTCTCTCGCCATCAATCCCATTCGCTGACGGACTCAGAACGAGTCGATGCCCTGCGGTTGTTGGAAATGCAGCGTCATGCCTTGTTAATGTATACGAGTTGCGGTTGGTTCTTTGAAGAAATTTCCCGTCCCGAAGGCACGCAAATTTTGCGTTATGCTGCTAGAGCTTTGGAACTTGCCGAAGATGTAGCAGGCGTGCAACTGGAAAAAGAATTTATCAACCGTCTCAGCCTTGCCCCTAGTAATGTCGAGTTTTTCGGTCATGGGGCGGAAGTTTACCGACAGTTGGTGTTAACTGCTCAAGTTAACTTTCAGCAAATTGCCGCTCAATATGCCATTACGTCCTTATTTAGGAAACAGGAGATCGGCTCTAACGGTCAACGCTCAACGGTCAACAGCCAACTGGATCGCTTTTCTACAACCCACTGCCCGCTGCCTACTCCGCATATCTACTGCTATACAGTCAATCAGCTAGACTACCAATGGCAGCGCGTCGGTACGCTGACTCTAGCCGTAGGGCAATTGGAACTCACCTCAGAAATTACCTGGGAGAAGGAGGAGTTGGTGTTTGCCGTGTTGCATCTCGGTGGCTGGGATTTTCATTGCTGCATTCAGCCATTTACAGGGCGGCGATCGTACAACCAGATGAAAGAGCAAGTGTTTGAGTCTTTGCAACAAGCTAGCGCTGCCCATACAATTCAGAAGATGATTCAAATATTTGGCGATCGCTCGTTCAATTTGCAAGATTTAATTGCAGAAGAACGTCACCGGATCGTCCAGATGTTAAGTCAGGAAAGCTTGACACGGTTAGATTTGCTCTACACCCAAGTTTACCGCGATAATTATGGGGTACTCATGGCTTACCACCGCGATTACTTACCCGTACCCCAAGAATTGCAAGTTGCGGCTGAGATTGCTTTGGGTAGTCGCTGTTTAGATTTGGTGCGATCGCTATGTGAAGAAATTGGGGATCGCGACACTTGGGAACACTGGGCAGAATTAGAAGCAGTCGCTACAGAAGCTAACTTGTTACGCTGTCAGTTGAAGTTACCAGAAGTTAAACAGAGTCTAGAACAGCTGATGCTGCGATCGCTCTGGCAACTATTACACGGTAATGTTGCTGTAGAGGACATTCAAAAAATCGAGCGTTCAATCGATATCGGTTGTCAGCTCAATCTCGGTTTATCATTGGCGCGCGTCCAAGAAGTTTACTGCCGCTGTCTGCACAGTCAAATTATCCCGCAGTGTCTCCAAACTCTTGACGGTGACACAGAAAGTCGAAATGGCGATCGTCTTTGGGATCTGACTCAACTGCGCTATCTATTGAGGTTGGGGCAGAAATTATCTGTAGATGTTGGCGGCTGGTTGGATCGAATTGGGTAGTGGCGAGATTGAGATAAGATGGCATACATTGGTAGGGGCGCACAGCTGTGCGCCCCTACTACAGGTCTTGTATCTCATCCGGTTGAAAATCACGATCGAAGATCGCATCTCTACCCAGGCAAGAAATTTCTCCTTAAGATCGAAGTAGAAATTTCTTGACATCTGGGCATGAAGCGCATAGTACTGATCGCTGGGTTTGAATCTTTCAACGCTGACTTGTACCGCCAAGCGGCAGATTTGGCACGTTCCCGCTGCCCAGAATTAGAAATTTGCGTATTTAGCGATCGCGATATTTCTACCAAACCTACAGAAATAGAGGCTGCACTCGATAACGCTGATGTTTTCTTCGGTAGCTTGCTATTTGACTACGATCAAGTTTTGTGGTTGCGCGATCGCCTCACCGCGATCCCAATTCGCTTGGTATTTGAGTCAGCCTTGGAATTAATGAGTTTAACCAAACTCGGTGCATTTGCGATCGGTGACAAACCCAAAGGAATGCCCAAGCCAGTTAAATTTATTCTGGATAAATTTAGTCAAGGACGAGAAGAAGACCGACTCGCAGGATATATTAGCTTTTTAAAAGTGGGACCAAAACTATTAAAATACGTCCCAGTTCAAAAAGTGCAAGACTTACGCAACTGGCTAGTTATCTACGGCTATTGGAATGCGGGTGGATCGGATAATGTTGCGGCACTATTTTGGACGCTAGCCGAAAAATATTTAGGGTTAAGAATAGGCGATATTCCTCCCCCGATCGAAACACCCAATATGGGGTTATTACACCCCGATTATTCAGGCTTTTTCACCTCACCCCGCGAATATATAAATTGGTATCAAAAATGTAGAGAGGTTACATGTAACGTCTCTACACAACCAATTGTTGGAATTCTACTCTACCGCAAACACGTCATCACCAAACAACCTTATATTCCTCAATTAATTCGCTATTTTGAACGGGCAGGATTAATCCCTTTACCAATTTTTATTAACGGTGTAGAAGGACACGTTGCAGTCAGAGATTGGATGACGACAACTTATGAAACCGCACAAAGACAGCTAGGAAATGTCGAAACTCCTTCTTTATCGAGTGAAGCTGTTACAGTCGATGCAATCGTTTCTACTATTGGCTTTCCTTTGGTAGGTGGTCCGGCGGGTTCGATGGAAGCTGGACGACAGGTAGAAGTTGCTACGCGCATTCTCAGCGCCAAGAACGTACCCTATATCGTTGCTGCACCACTCTTAATTCAAGACATCCATTCTTGGACGCGCCAAGGAATCGGGGGCTTGCAAAGTGTCGTATTATATGCACTACCAGAACTCGACGGCGCGATCGATACCGTGCCTTTGGGTGGCTTGGTGGGAGAAAAGATCTATCTGATCCCCGAACGAGTCCAGCGTTTGGTAGCAAGGTTGCACAAATGGATTGTTTTGCGTCAGAAATCTGCGGCTGAAAGGAAAATAGCCATTATTCTCTATGGTTTTCCCCCTGGTTACGGAGCTACAGGGACGGCAGCCTTATTAAATGTACCGCGATCGCTGTTGAAATTACTTCAAACTTTAAAAGATCGAGGCTATACCGTTGGAGATTTACCAGAAGACGGGGAAGAATTGATCCGATGGGTAAAACAGGCAGATGAAAATATTCCTGTAGGGGCGCACAGCCGTGCGCCCCTACAATCTATCGTTCCAACCGATGCGCCCCTACAAAATACCGTTCCCACGCAGAGGTTAGAAAAATGGCTTGGTTACTTGCAAACATCTCGAATTGAGAAACATTGGAAATCTCTATCTAGCAGCGGTATTAAGACTTACGGCGATGAGTTATTTGTAGGTGGAGTACAGTTAGGTAATGTTTGGATTGGCGTACAACCGCCTTTAGGTATTCCTGGCGATCCGATGCGGTTGATGTTCGATCGCGATTTAACTCCCCATCCTCAATATGCAGCTTACTACAAATGGTTGCAGCAAGAATTTCAAGCGGATGCAGTGATTCATTTTGGAATGCATGGGACGGTGGAATGGTTGCCTGGTTCTCCTTTGGGAAACACAGGCTATTCTTGGTCGGATATTTTGTTAGGCAATCTGCCCAATTTGTATATTTATGCCGCGAATAATCCCTCTGAGTCAATTTTGGCAAAGCGGCGGGGATACGGGACGATTATTTCTCATAACGTTCCTCCTTACGGTCGGGCAGGCTTATACAAAGAGTTAGTAGCGTTGCGCGATTTGATTGCTGAATATCGCGAAGATCCAGAGAAGAACTATGCTTTGAAAGAAGCAATTTGTAAGAAAATTGTAGATACGGGAATTAATACAGATTGTCCCTTGACAGAAGCAAAGCATTTAGGGATTGCTTTTACTTCTGAGAACGCCCGGTTATTTAGTAAAGTTGTCTTCGATCGCTATTTATTACAGGTATACGAGTATTTACAAGTATTAGAGAACCGCCTATTTTCCAGCGGATTGCACGTTTTAGGAGAACCGCCCAGTGGAGAACAATTAGCAAGTTATCTGCAAGCATATTTTGGCGAAGAATTATCAGCAGATGTGGTAGACGCGATCGCAAATGGGAAAATTGTAGGGGCGGGTTTAGCCCAAGATTCACAGCCAAAACGAGACGGCTTTCCTCAAAACCCGCCCGTCAATGCGATCGCACAATTAGAAGAAGCGTTACAAATCCGCGATTTATTGATGCAAACGGATGAGGAATTAACCAATTTACTACGCGGACTCAATGGTGAGTACATCCCTCCTGCACCTGGAGGCGATCTGTTGCGGGATGGTATGGGTGTGTTACCTACAGGACGCAACATTCACGCTTTAGATCCCTACAGAATGCCTTCACCTGCGGCATATGAAAGAGGAAAGGCGATCGCGCAAAATATTATCAGCCAACATCTACAAGAACATGGGGCATATCCCGAAACCGTGGCGGTGATGTTATGGGGACTGGATGCAATTAAAACGCGGGGCGAGTCTTTAGGAATTTTACTGGAATTAGTCGGCGCGGAACCCATCAAGGAAGGTACGGGGCGAATCGTCCGTTATGGATTGAAGCCGCTTGCCCAAGTGGGACATCCTCGAATTGACGTGTTAGGAAATCTTTCCGGCATATTTCGCGATAGCTTTGTCAACATTATCGAATTACTCGACGATCTATTCCAACGGGCAGCTATGGCTGAGGAATCGGAAACAGAAAATTTCATCCGCAAGCACTATTTAGCCTTGCAAGCACAGGGTGTAGAAAATCCATCGGCGCGGCTATTTTCCAATCCAGCAGGCGATTTCGGTTCGATGGTGAACGAACGAGTCACGGATGGAAATTGGGAATCGGGGGATGAGTTAGGCAATACTTGGCGCGATCGCAATGTATTTAGTTATGGTAGACAAGATAAGGGACGGGCTAGACCGGAAGTCTTGACGCAATTATTGCAAAAGTGCGATCGCATCGTTCAAGAAATCGATTCTGTCGAATACGGTCTGACGGATATTCAAGAATACTATGCTAATACGGGTGGTTTGAAAAAGGCAGCGGAAAAGCAGCGAGGGAAAAAAGTAACTGCGAGTTTTGTCGAAAGTTTTTCTCAGGATACGACACCGCGTAATTTGGACGATTTACTCAGAATGGAATATCGTACAAAATTACTCAACCCGAAATGGGCGGAGGCAATGGTAAATCAAGGTTCGGGAGGTGCGTTTGAAATTTCTCAACGCATGACAGCTTTAATTGGTTGGGGTGGGACTGCCGATTTTACCGATGATTGGGTCTATGACCAAGCCGCAGATACTTACGTTCTTGATGCAGAGATGGCAGAAAAGTTACGCAAGGCAAATCCCGAAGCTTTTCGTAATATTGTTGGTAGAGCGATCGAAGCACACGGACGCGGTTTTTGGAATGCAGATCCTGAAAAGTTAGAAAAGTTGCGTCAGATGTATGAAATGACCGAAAATGAATTGGAAGGAGTGAACAGTTAGTAGAATTTGTAGGGGCAGGTTTTGTTGAAGATCCCTGTACCATCGCCAATCATTTTGCGGTGCAACTACCAACTACCTATTACCCATTACCCATGACCTCTTTCATAAATCGCTGCCAAGTATCATCAGGAACCCAAAGTTTGTGTAAGTCTTTTTGTGCTTCTTCTTCATCTATGTTTTGATAAATTCGTCGATAGAGATACATAAATGCAGAAACGCGAAAGTTACCCGCACAGTGGACAAAAACAGGGCGATCGCTATTAGCTTGCATGACTTGAGCAAAGCGATCGAAGTCTTCTAAAGTTGGTTTATTCCAAATGACGGGAATGTGAACGTACTCCATACCCAGAGACTCCACAAATGCTGCTTCGTTCGGTAATGTAGTTTCAAATTTTTCGAGTGGAGCAAGATTAATTAGCACTTGATAACCCGCTTCTTTAATTGCTGCTATTTGTGACTCAGTTGGTTGTCCTGATGTAGCAATTAAATCTGAAATTTGGAGATAATTAAAAATATCTTCAAGTTTCTCGCCCATGACATTCACACCTAAGTTTGTACTAACAACCATTTTCAGAAGACTGTAAATAGTCTTTACTGGATTTGTTATTCTCATATGTTCTAGAACATGTCTATTTAAGTTACGAACACTCGTGAAGGTAGTCATTAATCATGTGTCAAAGCAGTCTCTTCCACATTAGACTTAGTAGATAAAATGCGCCAAACATGATGAACTAAGATTGTGGATGCAGAAAATAACGCGAATCCAAACAAGGGATGAAGTACACCTAAAGGTAAGGGTGACTTCAGATGAATCGTGAGAAATTGTAACCCCAGCAATATTGGCATACTTGTTGTCAAACTCCGCACTCGACGCGGATATGGAATTAGGTACACCCACACCAATAAAACTAAAGACAATCCACTGTAACCACGCACCAGCCAAACATGAACATTCCACCATTGAGGATTGTAAAAGTAGGCAAGTCCAACGGTTAACACTTGGATAGTCAGGCAAAGGTTGAAAAGTACTGCTACTATGTAAAAACCCATTTGAGTCCAGCGCCGAGATGCTGTCGGTGCAAAGTTGAAGTTAGAACTTAATGCCATGCTAAAGTTTTCTCTGAGGGTGAATTGACAAAAGATTGACTGTCACTGAAGTTAAGATAATATTGCTCTCCCAATTGCATCTAGTCCTCGATCGGGTACAGTTTGCACTCACAATGATGAGAGATTCTTTACAATCTTTATTTACGGCGATCGCTCAGGCGCAAAATCTTCCAGAAGTACACCAGCGTGTCATGGTAACAGTCAGCGAGTACTTTGCAGCCCGCCGCTGTAGGCTATTTTTCTTTGATGAACTTTCCTCTGTCGATCCCAAGTGGCAAGGTATTCTCAAATTCGCTACATCGGTAGAATACAATCCAGTTTTACGCTACTTGGTCGAACACCACGCACCCGTACATGAAGCATTAGTCGTGTCACCTAAAGCCTGGAGAGCAATTTGTCCCCGCGCCGATCATTGGCATGTCATGACAGGACCAATTGTCTGCAACAGCCAGCTAGTGGGTGGAATTGGATTGACTCGCGAACGGGGCAATCTTGCCTTTACCACTCAAGATTTAACCGATCTGGGTGCAATTTGTTTGCATTTATCTACTCGCATGGCAACAATGCGATCGCCTTCTGTTAGCTGCCATTTAGAGATAGATCGATCTAAATCCAGCGCTGACAATTCTCTTCGTCTTACGCCGCGTGAAATTCAAATAGCCGATTTAGTGGCTCAAGGATTGACAAATGCCGAAATTGGCACGCAACTTTGGATTACTGAAAATTCTGTCAAACAAGCGCTCAAACGTATATTTCGCAAATTGAATGTCTCATCCCGCGCTCAAATGGTGGCACAATTACAAAATGCCCTATCTAGGGCATTCTGATGGCTGAGTTGCTAGTCATCAAGCGAGTCGGGTTCTTGCTGCACAATTCTGTCATACAGCGGTTGAAAGCTAAACCAGCCGATATGGTGAGAACCTACTTGGCTGTGGGCAGTACTTGCTTGTTGAGGATCGATGACGCGAGGCATACCAGCGGCTTCTGCCATGAGTTGCGCTTGACAGGAACGATCCATTGTAATGAACCACCAAGCTGCTTCGTCTACTGTTTCTCCTACAGTCAGTAAACCGTGATTTCTCAGAATAATGGCTTTGTTTTGTCCTAGAGTTTGGGCAATGCGTTTGCCTTCGGCTGGATCGAGTACGACTCCGGTATAGTCGTCAAATAAGCTGTGGTCTTGGTAGAAAGCACAAGCATCCTGAGTGAGGGGATCGAGGAGGCGACCGAGGCTAGACCAGCTTTTACCGTAGAGAGAGTGGGCGTGGGCGGCGGCGACGATATCGGGACGGGCGGCGTGAATTTGAGAATGGATGGCGAAGGCGGCTGCGTTAACTGGTTTGTTGCCTTCTACAACTTCACCTTTGTCGTTGACGAGAATCAAATCTCGCGCGCGAATCTGTCCGAAGTGCATTCCAAAGGGATTGACCCAAAAGCAATTGCGGTATTCAGGATCGCGGACTGTGATGTGTCCGGCGATACCCTCATCAAAGCCGTAGCGAGAGAAGAGGCGGAAAGCAACCGCTAAGCGTTGTTTGCGATCGCGACGTTCTTCTGCAACTGTGGCAAAAGTTCGCGGTACTGGCATCTGAGGAATTGATGTGGATACTGTCATGCGATCGCCTCCTTTATTTATAGCCATACCCGCACAAATTAACTAACTCTATTTTACCGTTCAGAAACAATTTATTAGTGTATTTCTCAATCTTTTGTATAGAAAATTACAGAGATTTTAAACCTACATGGGATATTTTTGATCTAACTTTTTTGGAAAAGTATTAGCTTTGATTGTTCCTTGTAATTCGAGCTCGGCTATTTTTTCGACTAAATCTTATTAATTTCAGAATGAATATGAGATTAAAGCAAGTCAAACAGATAGATTTATTAGTTTGTATAGGCTTTACGATTTTAGTTTTTCTCTTACGGTTGCCAGCCTTCTTTGAGTTTGGGATCAACAACAACGGTGATGAAGGTTTGTACTTTTTGATAGCCAGAGATTTTCTGGCGGGTAAACTTCCTTATACAGAAATTTGGGACAACAAACCCATTGGGATATACCTAATTTATTGTCTGGGTATAATTCTATTCGGCAATTCAGTTTTTTCAACAGCTATTATGGCTTGTTTGGCTGTTGCACTGACCTGCTTTCTCTTATATAAGTTTGGTACATTACTGGGTAACGGTCAGCGTCAACTTGGATTAATAGCAGGTTTGCTTTACGCTACTTTTTCAACAGGGAACGATGAACTTGCCGCTAATACAGAAATATTTTTTGCCGTTTTTACCACATTCTCATTTTACCAGTTATTTCAAATAAATACTGAGGGTTCAGTGCGCCGCAATTTCCTACGGCTATTTACTATTGGTTTGGCAATGGGAATAGCACTATCAATTAAGCAAGTCGTGATATTTGAGTTCATTGCTATTGTAATTTTAACGGCGATCGCTTTGCGGTTTTTGCCACCAAAAACTAAAAAGTATCGATTCAAACACCTTTGGCGAAGCTACGTGTTTCTGCTTTCTGGTTTTATCCTTCCTACTATCTTAATCGCAGTTTATTTTTGGATTAACGGTCACTTCAACGATTATGTATCTGCTAATTTCACAGCTAACTTATTGCGTGTCACTGGTGAGAGAGTGACATTGGCAAGCTTGGCATCGGGATTGACAATTCAAATTAAGAGGAACTTATTTCTATTATTGGGTTTATTCGCAACACCTCTTTATATGAGAACAATTGGTAGAAATAACTTAGGCGAGAATAAAAAGCTAGTTTATATACTTGTGTGGATATTTGCAGCCATTCTTGGTGTTTCTTCTCCTAAAAGCTTTTATGCAAACTATTTTATTCAAGTTTTACCTTCTTTGGCTTTGTTAAATGCTTATTTAATTAACAATATAGTTTTAAAAATCAATAAATTTACGAATTTTAAAAACATTCTTTTATTGACTTTCATCTTAGTAACGCCGATATTTAATAATTTATATCCTCAAATTCAACTCAGCGGAAAGTATATATACTTTCGCGGTATTAAAGGAATAGAAGATTGGGGAAACACTCCCTCTGCAATTGCTCGATACTTGAATCAAAGAGTGAGTTCTACAGATTATATATATGTCTTTAACTATCACGCAGTAATTTACTGCTTAGTACCAGCTCAAGTACCAACTAGATATGCGTTTCCTCTATTTATCACCACAAAACTAGCAAAAATCACCGGTCAAGATCCGGCTAGAGAGCTAGATACAATTATGGCAAAAAAACCACTTTATGCGATCGTGTCTAGCGATCGCACTGAAAATAAAAATATTTTAGATAGAATGAAAAACTATCTTCGACAAAACTACAAGCTGGAAAAAACTTTTGTGGATCTAGAAAGGGAAATTCCAGGAAGAGAAAGATTACAGATTCAGCTCTATAGAAGAGTGTAGCGAGAAGAGAATTCAAAAGTCAAAAGTCAAAAGTCAAAATTGGGACAAGGGAAACACAATCAAGTCACGAGTCACGAGTCACGAGTAATGCCCTCTACTCCCTGCTCCCTGTTAACTGATAAATGTTAAGCGATCGCTCTTTAACTGCAAGAAGATTAGATAATAATAGTAATTAGGAATTAATCAGTAAAGAGGTTCTCATGGCTTACGTATGCGAGATTGGCACGGGTCAAAGAGCCTACCTCGACAATCAAGGTAAGCAAACAATTGTGACTACTGCTAGTAGTAGCCTCGGACAGCAGCAACAATCGAGTCAAAGTTTTGTGACGGGAAGTTGGACAGCATCCCCAGAATCATTCCGAAATGCTAGCGGTGTAGTCGTCAAAATTACGACTAGTCAGGGACAATACTTTATCCAAATCCAGGGTAATAGTATGGGCATGATGGCTGAATCTCCTTCACTTCAAGGCGCTCAACAAATTCAACTACAGCAGGTCGATTATATTCCTACCTCATTGATGCCACCGATGGAGCCGATGAAACCGATGGAGCCAATGGAGCCGATGAAACCGATGGAGCCAATGAAGCCTATGAAAATGGGTGACATGGAAATGAGTATGAATCCAATGCAAATGCGCATGGGTAACATGGAACTGCGCATGGATAAAGCAGTCTCAGGTACGCACCGCTTTTGCAGTCAGTGCGGTACAGAAGTCAGTCCGAGCGATCGCTTCTGTTCTGCTTGCGGACATCGCTTGCAGTAATTCATTAGTTTTAGGGGGCGTACAGCTAGCTGTACGCCCCCATAAATACCCTATTAGCCTTTTTTAGCTTTTAGAATTGTTCGGTCTGACCAGGCGTACCGCCAGATTGCGTCAGATAGAAATTCTTGGCTCCGTCATTTTGATAAACGCAATTAATTTCTGGAGAAGTGCCTAAATCTCCCGTAAAACCAAACGTATTCATTCGGTTTTTGCAATCTCGCACTTGTTCGTTAGTCACTAATTTACGGTCTTCTAAAAGATTCCAGCTGTTGGTTCTCAGCACGCAACCTGGGCGCATACTAGGCTGAGATACATACACGTTGAAGGGGTTGAGAGAAACAAATAGTCTAGTATCCATGACCATTGCACTAGCGCCATACTGCACGCACAGATCGGCATTAGGTGCGGCGCGATCGATAAACTCGCGAGAGGCAACGTTTCGAGTATCGGTAATTGTCGTGGAACTAAAAGCAATGCCAATACCAATTCCTAAGATCAACACAGCCGCCAGTACCATAACCGAAAGGTAATTAAAGGCAGTTTTGACTGGTGAAGACTTCGGAGCAGGTGCAGTTCTAGTAGTAGCTTTACGTCTCATCGTTGATAGGGGTGTAGGGTGTAGGGATAAGAAAGACTTAGGGACGAGGGAGACAAGGGGGACAAGGGGGACAAGGGGGACAAGGAAGAAATTCTAGCCACTAGTCACTCTCTTTCCCAGCTTCCCGATCCCTGATTTTTCATAAAATTAAGAAGTATGAATTCGTAGTTCGGACTCAAAGTAAGTGGATTTTCAAGTTGGCACGTTAAAAGCAAGAAAGAGTTATCTACAAACCCTGATAGCAGATAGTTTAACGATATTTTGGGGCGATTGGCTAGAATTACGAGTGCGGATTGCCCAAGTTGCTGCTTCAGGCTTAGTGTCGCCCTTGATTTATATTTTGGCGTTTGGTCTGGGTTTGGGAAGTTCGTTGCCCAAGCCTGCTGTAGGTGATAGCTATCTAGAGTTTATCTTGCCTGGAATGGCGGCGCTATCGTCCATGACCATTAGCTTTGGTGGCACGACATTTTCAATTTGTGGCGATCGCCTATTTGCCAAAACCTTTGAGGAATTGCTCTTAGTCCCCGTTCATCCCCTTGCCTTACACATGGGTAAAATGCTAGCTGGAGTTGTGAGGGGGTTAATGACTTCAGCGGCGGTGGTTTTAGTGGCGGCGATCTTTACTGGTAAGGTTTGGAGTTTTCTCAATCCCTTGTTCTGGCTGCTGTTAATTTTGAACTGTGCTGTATTTGCCGGGTTGGGGGTAATAGTTGGGTTAAAGGTGCGATCGCTCGAAAGCGTAGGTTTGGTTAACAACTTTCTCATCGTGCCAATGTCATTCCTGGGAGCCACATTTTTCGAGCCTGGGACGCTACCAGGTTTCCTCAAAGTGGTTGTTTACCTTTTACCACTAACCTACACCAGTATTGGGCTAAGAGCGGCTGCGTATTTACCACTATCGCAGTTTCCTTGGTATAGCATTCTTGTTTTATTCATAGTCGCGATCGCCTTATCTCTTTACGGTGCTTACTTGTTCTCCCACCAGCAGGATTAGTCAGGGAGCGCACGAGCAGTGAAGAATCGGGTGTGGGGTGTAGGGTGTGGGGTGTGGGGTGTAGTGAGTGGTGCGCGATCGCTTCTGACTTGTGACTTGTGACTTGTCTTGCTCCCTCAGCAACCTTGCGCTCCCGATCGCTCCCTCAGCTCTCTTCTCTCCCTTGTCCCCCTTGTCTCCCTGGTCTCCCTGGTCTCCTATAATTCCGGCGATATCAGCAATTTCAAAATCTTAGCCGTGTTATCTAAGTCACCTACGAGTCTTCGGACTGGGTGAGGCCACGCTCTGACTAAAGTAGGGGTAGCAGAAACTTGATATAGTTCGGCTTGCTCTGGATGTTTAAAGACATCGACAACTTTTAAGGTGTAAGGATGGCGTAGCGATTGTTCTAGCAGCTGATGTAAAGTCTGAAGGATTCGCTCGGTATTTACACTGTGTCCCGCTACAAATAAGCGCAGCACGTAACCTAGCTTTTCGGAATATTGAGATTCTGCTGGGGTTGCCTCTGTAGCTGTAACTGTGGTTTCTATTTCCGGTGCTTTTAGCTCCGTCTGAGAGAAATTAGCAGTCGCATCATATCTCATATGTGGGGTAGCAGTGGATGGATCGAACCGCACGATCAAACCACGATCGTCCCACAATTGGGGAAAACAAGCGCGATAGGTAGCTAATGCGATCGGATCGCAAAATTCTTCCGACCAAGGAGCTGCCTGCCACACTAATTCTCCGACATCAAAAACTGCATTGAGTAATGCCTGATGGCGCATCACTAATGGATAAGCTTCAGCAAAGGTTTGGATGTGCTGAGTCTGTGGATCTAACCAACAATCTAGCGTTGCTGTGTAGCAAGGAACGAGAAAGTGGGGTGGCTCTGGCAGTCCTAGTATTTGTTGTAGCTCCATGCATAACTGTAAATGCCAGCGCTGCTGTTTAGAGCGATCGATACAATAAATCAGATCCCCCCCCGGCGTAAACAGGGCGATGCCTTTAAATACTTGGAGCGATTTGGAATGACTCAATTTTAGCGGGGGTTAGAGTAAGGACAAGAGAGACGAGGGAGAACAAAAGAGACAAGGGGGACAAGGAAGCAGAGGAGCAATTCAAAATGAGCAATCCAAAATTCAAAATCTAAAATTTCCCTCACTCCTCACTCCTCACTCCTCACCCCTCTTCCTAGACTCGACCTCTGAGGGTCATAGCCATTTCATTGGGTTTGGGTGAGGCTTCTAGGGCTGTTTCTTCCGTGATTCGTCCTTGTTCGTATAGCTGATACAAAGACTGGTTCATGGTACACATACCCTCGAAGCCACAACGAGGAATAATTGCCTCTATTTCTTCAACCTGATTACGTATAATGTAATCTTTAATTGCGTCTGTATTAATCATAATTTCGTGTACGGCTGCTCGTTTGCTATCTGTAGTACGAACTAAGCTTTGAGCGATGACTGCTACGAGCGATTCAGCCACCTGAATTCGCATGGGTCCCTGTTCTTCGGGATTGTAAAGGTTCAAGATCCGTTCGATAGTTTTTACAGCGCTGTTTGTGTGCAACGTACCAAATACTAAGTGTCCGGTTTGTGCTGCTTTGAGGGCTGTGTTCACTGTCTCGCGATCGCGCATTTCCCCAATCAGAATGATATCTGGGTCTTCTCGCAAGGATGCTTTGAGGGCGTTATCGAATTTTAATGTATGAATTCCTACTTCCCGTTGCTTGATCAACGACTTTTGACTAACATGCACGAATTCAACTGGATCTTCAATTGAAATGATATTCTTCGGCATCGTCTTGTTGATAAAGTCGATCATTGCTGCCATCGTGGTAGACTTACCCGAACCTGTCGGTCCCGTCACCAAAATTAATCCTTTGTGGTAGTGGCATAGATCTCTAAATACCTGTGGCAAATTCAGTTGTTCCATTGTTAAGATTTTTAACGGAATCAGCCGCAGTACCATTGCTGGACCATTCAGAGCAACAAAAATATTGATCCGTACCCGCACCAATCCTTCATATTGGGTTGCACCGTCAAATTCTAAATCTTCTTTGAATTGCTCGATTTGCCGATCGCTCAGAATTTCTCGCAGCCAACTGAAAAAAATCTCTTCGTCGATCGGGGGATGATCGGTAAGTATAATTTGACCGCGATCGCGAAAGCGCGGTACTTCACCTACTCCTAAATGTAAGTCGGAAATACCGCGATCGTATGCTTCTCGTACCAATTGTTCTAATGTAGGCGCGTTACTAATTTTACTTTGTCTGGGACGGACAGCACTAGGTGGTGCTGGTCTAGGTACGTTGAGACGAGGACTTGTAGATGGTAAGGGTAACGGTTCTTCCGGCGGATTCACCGCTACATGAGTGCTGGGTATCGGCTGGATTGGCTGCGTCGAATTCACCCCTGTCACATTCACCGCTACATGGGTGCTGGGTATCGGCTGGATTGGCTGCGTCGAACTCACCACTCCCGTATCTCCACTGGAATTCATTCGCTGCGGTGGTGGTGGTATGGGAGGAACGCGGGGTGCGGGAGGTGGATAATTTGGCTGACGTTGGGGTTCTGTCATATGCCTCAAGTCTGTGTGATTACACGTTTAGTTTTCCCCTAATCAGTTATCAGTTATTCAGTGACTAGAGACTGGTGACTAGTGACTAGATGAAGAATTCAGCCACTGGCTACTAGCCACTTGTGACTCACTATTCACTAGTTATAAAAATTCAGTTATAAAAATTCATGAACTTGCTTTGAGGATAGTTTTAATCTAACGATTATCAAAATGAGGAATTAAGGTGGGCGATCGCTTTCTTTTTGGTCAATAAGTCTGGGAGGAATTATGAGAAACCACCACTGTATTTATACGAAATGTTAAGCCAATAAGGGTGCGATCGTTTTCTGGATTGACTCGTGGTTCTGCTTCACAAAAGATTTATCGCTCGATCTTTGTGAAAGCTAGTATCTAAAAGACTTTGAGGTTATATATCTCAAGATAGATGTTGTGACTTGCAAAGCATTTTCATATGCTTTTCCGTTCGGATTTATAAACAGAAATTATCTAGTGTAAAGATTAATAACTATCCGATCATCTTATCTATGGGTATCTGTATACTAATTTTCAATAGGGCTTAACTGGCTCCGACTCGGCGTACAGAATTTTACAAATTTGAATTTTTGCATTGACTTTGGAGAGAAACTATGGCTTTAACTCAAAGCTCCAATTTAGGGACATCTTCTTCTTTATTTACACTCAAAAGCTTTTTAATCTGGAGTTTCACATTAGCAGTTTGTTTGCTCGTTGTGGGCTTTCCTTTAGTCGTTTTGATGGCTACAGTAGCCTTCTTGTTGTCGATGGTACTGCAATCTGTGATGCCAGTAAGTGCGGTTTTATTAGTAGCAGGAAGTGTAATTGGTTTCAACGTTTTGGCAGTGCTGATTGGAGCTAGCATGTTGACTTTGAAAGGAATTCACCCACATGAAGTTAAATGGTTGAGCTGGCTGCATGGCGAGGCAGATGACATTGATACTTCCGTCTATGCAGCTTGTCCTTTGACCTGCGATACGGAGCCAAAGTTCTAGCGGAAGCTAAGTTTATTTCATCCAAATAATGCATCTGCCCAGTGACCAGCTGGGTTTTTTCATTTTTGTAGAGCTGTCGATAAGTAGCTAACGATATACTATCGGGTCTATTGGGAATAACCTTGTCTTTTATAAGCAAAATAACGATTTAAATCTTTGCTACTTGCCATATAGACCGGAATAATAGCGCTAAGAACGATCGCGATCGAACTTCCAACGATCGAAATAGTAGAAAGCCTTGAACTCAGTGCCACAATCACTACGATTAGACTGACAACAAACAAACTACAGATACCAATTAGAAGCCATTTTGCCCATTTTCGCCCCTGCATCACAAAATACATCACGACAATTGTTAGTAAGATACGACCGATAGCCCACCTGTCCCGTACTGCGATCGCTAATGTAACGTCTAAAATGCAGAGTAGTAAAAACATAGCGAGTAATTTATTTCGAGCTTGCATAGCTGCTCGGTCGAGCTGAGTCATGGTTTTTGTAGTAAGGGTAAGACATTGATATTTACTGTACGATAAATGACCGTTGACCAATTACCATTGACCAATGAACCACTAGCAAAACCAGCTCAATGAAAAAAGTCTGCATTATCTTAGGCACTCGCCCAGAAGCAATTAAGCTAGCACCAGTGATTCAGGTGTTTCAACGCGCACCTCAGTTTGATACCCAAGTTGTTCTAACCGGACAGCATCGAGAAATGGTTGCTCAAGTCATGCAACTATTCAACCTTAAGGCAGATGCAGATTTGGAAATTATGCAATCGCAACAATCTCTGAGCGATATTACTTGTCGCAGTCTGCGAGGATTGGAAACCCTGTTTGAACAGCAGCAGCCGGACTTAGTTTTAGTTCAAGGGGACACTACTACGGCTTTTGCAGCTGCTTTGGCAGCATTCTATCAAAAAATTCCGGTAGGACATGTAGAGGCGGGACTGAGAACAGACAATATATACGATCCATATCCAGAGGAAGCAAATCGCAGATTGATTTCTCAGTTGGCACATTTGCACTTTGCCCCCACGCCGCAAGCAGTAGAGAATTTGCAACGTTCTGGCGTTTTAGGAGAAATTCATCAAACGGGTAATACGGTCATTGACGCATTGCTATCGGTAGCAGAACAGCAACCAGCTTGTCAGATCGATGGT
Source organism: Chroococcidiopsis cubana SAG 39.79 (assembly GCF_003991895.1). Lineage (NCBI taxonomy): Bacteria > Bacillati > Cyanobacteriota > Cyanophyceae > Chroococcidiopsidales > Chroococcidiopsidaceae > Chroococcidiopsis > Chroococcidiopsis cubana. Next base: position 123,627 of record NZ_RSCK01000010.1, on the reverse strand, counting down.
TTAGAGTGGGACAAATATAGAGTTTTATTAACTACAGTGCATCGGCGAGAAAACTGGGGCGAACCGCTTCAGGGAATTGCCCAAGGTTTTTTGCAGATACTAGAAAAGTTTGAGGATACAGCTTTATTGTTGCCATTGCATCGCAATCCGATCGTGCGCGAACCGCTACAAGAGATTTTAGGTCAGCATCCGAGAGTCTTCTTGACAGATCCGCTAGATTATGGAGAATTAGTAGGGGCGATCCAGCGATCGCACTTGCTGTTAACTGATTCTGGTGGTTTGCAAGAAGAAGCACCGAGTTTGGGTAAACCAGTTTTGGTCTTGCGTAAAACGACAGAAAGACCTGAAGCAGTGACGGCTGGAACGGCAAAATTGATTGGAACTCAAACGGCAGAAATCGTGATGGCGGCGGCTGAGTTGTTAAGTAACCCAACTGCATACGAAAAAATGGCAACAGCTATTAATCCTTTTGGAGACGGACACGCAGCGGAACGAATCTTACAGGCTGTGACCAATTACATATGCTAATAACTTATGCAAATTAACCTGATTGCAGATTATGGAAATGGCGACCCAGCTTTTGCTGAAGTTACCCAACGGCTATTGATGTCGTTACCAACAGCGCAAATTCATTGGGTTTCCGTACCACCATTCAGCACGCTAGCCACTGGCTTTTGGGTGGCTCAACTCGGACTAAATCCCGGTACAGCAGAAAGGCTAATTTATCATAATTGTGCGCCGCGCCAGGACGACGCACAACCCAGGAAAGACAATGAAGGGGAGGGACTGACATACGTACTGTTACCCAACAACGTCAAAGTTGTGGGAGTTAATGCAGGTTATACTCTGTCTTTCATTAAGTCGGCAGCACAGACGATCAAAATTGTCAAGGTTTCTCGCGGCGGTTCGCAATTTCGATCGCGAGACGTATTTCCTCAAGCAGCAGCAGCGATCGCCTCTGACGATCTGAGTTTGTTAGGCGACGAGTTAGATCCGCAGCAGATTCCCGACCCACCAAGCGATCGCGTGGCGTGGATCGATGGCTACGGTAACATTAAAACCACCATTTCCGCCGATCGCGTCAACTTAGAACCAGAAACTAAGGTAACGATTCGAGTAGGGGATACGGTCAGCGATGCGGTGTATTCGGATGGTAGCTTCCGCGTTCCCGAAGGGACGTTGGCTTTTGCGCCAGGGAGTTCTGGCTGGCAAGATCCGAATGGAAAGCAGATTCGTTGGATGGAATTATTTCTACGTGGGGGCAATGCTTGGGAGAGATTCGGCAGACCTCGGATCGATCGCGTCGTGACTTATAGCAAGTAATGGGTAATGGGTAATGGGTAATGGGTAATTGGTCGTATTACTGTAGGGGCGGGTTTTTCAAAGATCTCTGTCAATTACGAAGAGATTGAAAAACCCGCCCTCAAAGGATTGACTGGGTAAGCAATTATTGATGCCGAATGCGATCGTAAATTTTCAGATATTCCGTGCCTGGATGGTTCCAAGAGTAGTCGTATGCCATGCCTTGTAGGGCAAGCTGGCGAAACTCTTGAGGATGGTTGTACCACAAACCAATCGCCCGATCCATTGCCGATTCTAAAGCACCGTAATCGGTCTGATAGAAGACGTAACCGTTACGTTCTTCTGGAGATTTGTTGGGATCGTAGTCGCGATCGAACACCGTATTGACCAGCCCGCCAACTCCGCGCACGATCGGTACAGTACCGTATTTCATCCCAATTGTCTGCGTCAATCCGCAAGGTTCGTAATTACTGGGGACGAGAATCATATCAGCGCCAGCATAGATGAGGTGAGATAATTCTTCGTTAAAACCGAGTTCTAAATGGCAGTCGGGGTTATCGTTTAAAAAGTTTTTCTCATGTTTGAAATGAGCGTTGATTCCTGGTTCTGTCGCCGAACCTAGTAAGACGAACTGCGCTTCTCTCTGGAGAGCATAATAGATCGCGTGATGGACGAGGTGAACCCCTTTTTGATTATCTAATCGACCGATGTAGGCAATAACTGGTTTTTTTGGTTCGTCGCGCAGTAAAAGCCGTTCTCGCAAAGCTTTTTTGTTATAGACTTTTTGCTCAAAATCGTCTGAGCTGTAGTTAAAAGGTATGTATCGGTCTACTTCTGGATTCCAGAAATCGTAATCAATACCGTTGAGAATGCCGCTAAATTTATCTTGATGCTGGTGTAGGGTATGACCTAGACCACTGCCAACTTCTGTATAATGAGCTTCCCAAGCATGGTTAGGTGATACAGTCGTGACGGCGTTAGAGTAGACAATCCCCCCTTTCATCAGGTTGATGGCAAAGGGATTGAAATTATCTTGTAGCTTGTCGTATTGGAAGTAATACTCTGCCTGATTCAGTCCTGTTGCTTGTAAGACTTCGTTTCCAGCAATCCCTTGGTGTTTGAAGTTGTGGATCGTGTAACAAACTCGTTGGTTCCCCATGCCATGATATTTGTAGATTTCATACAGCATCACGGGTACTAGCCCTGTTTGCCAGTCGTGACAATGAATCACATCGGGGCGCTTATTACTCTGGTGCAGAAACTCTAAAGCGGCTTTGCTGAAAAAAGCAAATCGCATATTGTCATCATTACAACCGTAATAGCAGCCGCGATTGAAGAAGTCATCTTGAGAATGCGGTTCGATAAAGAAACAAACTCGCCCGTGTACCCAACCACAGTAGACAGAACAGTGAACTCTACCGTCGTACCAAGGAACCCATAAGTCGCGGTAGGCATCGTGCAATCCCCATATGTGGTCGTAGCGCATACAATCATATTTGGGCAGGATCAGCTCGACACTGTTTCCCCGAATCTCTAATTCCCGACTCAGCCCGTAGACGACATCGCCTAAGCCGCCTGCTTTGATAACGGGAGCGCATTCAGAGGCAATTTGCACGACATACATCTTTAACTTTCTCCTCGCTTAACAGCTTAATAAAAGTTCATTTTTATATTTCATCCATTATATGAAAAATGTACTCATTGACAATAGCTGACGTAAGTGATAGCTAATCGTGTTTTAGTCGTGGTGATTGTTATAGGGTTTTGGAGAGTTGCCAGTTGACGGGAAATGTCACTCTCCGCACATGATGGCTTGTACTGAAAGAACAGTTAATAAAAATGTAAGGTATCGTCATACATTTCTCTCGATAGATAGAAGACAGCTTTTTCCGATTTTTTGAAGTAAAATTTTGTGAAAATGTTTGAACCAAGTTAACAATTACTGATTTACTAATAGCCAGGAAAATACAGAATAAGCTAGGCTGAAACTGAGCCACAATTAGCACTTCTGCATGATTGAATGCGATCGCCTGCCTTCATTGATATTAAAAGTTGAGCGAGATAAAAAATGTGGCAGATGTGACGCAAAGTTGGTAAAAAAATCTCAAAAATGTTGGTAAGTAGTATGGAAATTAAGTTATGAAACTGATTTACAACAAAGAAAAACCAACCGCAATTGAAAAGGCTGAAATTGAAAATACCTTAATTGAGATGTGCGATCCTCAAACGAGGGCTTTGTTACGTCTGGCTGTAGATTTTAACGTTTGGTCTTGCGAACAATCCAACCGCCCTAAGCTGATGGTACACTGCAAAAGCCGCGAAGTGACGGCAGCAATCGGTTCCAGGCAAGAGATCCTCAAAAAACTACTTCAGCGCATCCTCGGTTGCGAGGTGACAATGGAAATTTACTACAACATTCCTGAAGGACTCGTGTACTTCGACACTGAAGGCGCAGTTGCACCCGCGAAATGGTATCTTTGCAATCGCAAAGATTGCGGTTCGATGAAAATTCCTCTACCGGATTGAATTGGTAATGGGTAGTTGGTAGTTGGTAGTTGCATAGCGATCGCTGACAACTGAATTCGCTATACTGACTGTGAGATGTTGACTGCGATGTTGCTGATGACAGCGGGTCGGCGATCGCATCTACTTTATTACCTTTTATTACTCTACAAACTGGTTCGCAATACTCATGTCTTCTCTCAAGACGCAGTTAGTTGGGCTTAAAGCAGATTCTTTTCGTCATCCTTTAGACTTAGAAGCAACTAAAGCACTCAAACAAATTCCTGGTGTCGATTTGTTGGTGCGAAATTTATTGGGACAGTTGGCAGAACAATTTTTCTATATTGAAAATATTGCCTCAAGTATTCTGGTGAGCGATCGCCAATTACCGCAATATCATCAACTGTTAATAGAAGCGTGTCGGGTTTTGGATCTGGAACCGCCGCAGTTGTATGTCAGACAGCACCCAGTCCCCAATGCTTACACTTTTGCTATGCGGGGCAAACAGCCATTTATTGTCATGCACACTTCACTGATCGATCTGCTGACACCAGAGGAAGTGCAGGCGGTGATTGCTCACGAATTGGGTCATCTCAAATGCGACCACGGGGTCTATTTGACGTTAGTGAATTTGATTGTCCTCGCAGCCGGACAACTGCCTAATGTGGGTCAGTTACTCGTCCAAACCCTACAGGCGCAACTATTAGAATGGGTACGCTGTGCTGAGTTTACCTGCGATCGCGCTGCCTTGCTAGCCACTCAAGACCCCAAAGTTGTGATGTCGATATTGATGAAACTCGCTGGTGGTTCTCCCGTTCTGGCTTCCCAGCTCAATCTCGATGCTTTTATCGAGCAAGCGCGCGCTTACGACAATATTAGCAATACTGAAATTGGCGAAATGCTGAAATCGGCTCACTCCTCTCAACTCACCCATCCCGTGCCAGTCTTACGCGCTAGAGAGATCGATCGCTGGGCATCTAGTCGCGAATATCAAAACTTGTTAGAAAATACAAAAATAGATTACAATGGTAAAGCTGAAAAAAAGGGCGGGTGGCGAAACTGGTAGACGCACTTGACTCAAAATCAAGCGGGCTTAAACCCATAGGAGTTCGATTCTCCTCCTGCCCATCAGCACAATACCAGAAAAGCTGCAAAGGAGCAGAGTATGCGACTCAAACGATGGGAGTCGCCCCGTCGCGAAGGTAGAAACGACAAAGGTAGAGGCGGTGCGGCAAGAGCCAGACAACTGAAGAAGCAGGCGCAGATGATGCGTCAAAAGTTAAAAGAAGGCGACCGAGCCGAAAATAATCAAAATAACCGCAAGAAAGAGGGGAAGGACAATAAAAATCCTTCCCCTCTTTTTTTAAATATGTAGGGGCGCACAGCTGTGCGCCCCTACATTCAAATGAAATACATACCGCGAGCTATTGCATTCTCCCCAATTCAGGCAGCTTGCGCCCGTTTAATTCATATTCCGATTCAGCCAAGCTATCACTGGCAAAATGGTTGTTGTACAAAGCACAACGAGGTAGGACGCGCAAGACTTCTTGTACGGTGGTCAACCCAGCCATCACCTTCTCTACCGCTGCCTTGCGGAAAGATGCATAGTTAATCTCTCGTAGGTAGCGCTGTAACTGGGTCATCGTACCTTCGTAGATAATATCGCGGATGCGATCGTCTACGTCAATTAACTCGACCACTGCTTCCCGTCCCAAAAATCCAGAATTGAAGCACATCGAGCAACCTCGACCTTTACGCCACGTATCAGTACGTATGTCTCGTCCCAATCCCAGCACTTTCAAATCTGTTTCTGTAGGGGTATAAGGCTCGCTGCAATGGGGACAAACACGACGTACCAAACGCTGAGCCACTACTCCCAACAACGCATCGCTCAACAAACCAGGATCTATACCTAAATCCTTCAGACGCGGAATTGCCCCGAGTGCATCATTCGTGTGCAGAGTGGTAAATACCAAGTGTCCGGTTAGCGCTGCTCTGACTGCGGTTTCTGCCGTTTCGCTATCGCGAACTTCACCCACCATGATAATGTCTGGATCTTGACGCAAAATTGCCCGCATCCCTGCGGCAAATGTCATTCCTGCGGCTTCGTGGACTTGAGTTTGAGTAATTCCTGGCAGGACGTACTCAACCGGATCTTCTACCGTGACGACGTTAACGTGTTCTTTAGCAACATTCTGCAAACTCGTATAAAGTGTACTAGTTTTACCGCTTCCCGTGGGACCTGTCAGAATAATCATGCCTTGGGGTTGCTCTAACCAAGCTTTGTAGGCGTTCATCGTTTCTGGAACAAAGCCCAGGTTACCCAAGTGAGTAAAGGGGTTTTCTCGGGGTAAGAGGCGGATAACTGCTTTTTCGCCATTGACGCATGGCAGGGTACTGACGCGCATGTCCATGTTGAGTTCTGCTTCATCGCCTGAAGCATACTTTTCCTCAATCCTGCCATCTTGCGGGCGGCGGTGTTCGGCAATGTCCATGTTGCACATCACCTTCAACGCCATCACGACGCGGCGGCTCATTGTTATTGGTAGGGTGGTAATGTCACGTAGCACGCCATCAATTCGATAACGCACTCTCAAGCCATCTACCATTGGCTCTAAGTGGATGTCGCTAGCTCGGTTGCGTAATGCTCCAGAGATAATCGTTTTGATCCGCTCGATTTGATCGCCAGCTTTGCTTAAATAAATTTCTGTAGTTTCGCTGATGTCTTCTTGCTCTAGTTGTCCCGTAATTGGGTTAACTATGGGCATAGAGCTGATCCGATTGGGATTGAGGCTTTGAGAGTGAAACCAAGTACGGTAGCTTTTGTCAGCAATGGGGATGACTTCGATTTGGCTACCCGTGCGCTGTTGTAGTTGGGCTAGCGTTTCTGAGTCGAGGGATACGGGCGAACCAAGATAGTAACATCCACGCCACAATAGCAAGGGAATAGCTGGAGGCAAGGAAGTTTTATCGGGAAAGTGGCGCAAAAATCTGCTACTAACTTCCTTATCTAGTAGTGTTTGGTTGACAATTCCTTCATTATCTACTAGAAGGGCGATCGCTTCAGAACAGCTCAATTCGTTCTTTTTGAGCCGTTGCCAAGCGGAGGTAATGTTTGGGGAAGCTTGCATGATTCCTCTGTAAAAGATTTGTGTAGCAGCATTGACAGATATTGCACGCCAAACACTTCAAGCAAAACTATAAATTGCCCAACTTGCCGACGCTAGGGGATGTTCTCGAATTAATTTACTAACATAATTTAATGAACTTATAAAAATTCCTTCATAAACTTATCTTCACTTTCATTCAATCTTCAAGCGGACTTTTACTGTAACTTCATTTTATTTTTTATACCAACTGCTCGTTACTTCCGTGAATGTACAGTTATATTCTAGAAAAATCTCGTCCAAATATGAGTTTGATTATAACGTTTTTGACCTACTGAAGTCACATTTTTTACATTAAATTTAAGCATATACGTATGAGAAAATATTACCGCCAAATCCGATCGCGTAATTAGTTTCGTTGTTGATAAGAAAGTAGTGCGTAGTGCGTGAGTTAAATTATTCTTCCCTACTCCCTGCTCCCTACTCCCTTTCTTCACCGATGACTGATAACCCAGACCAGCGATCGCGCAACAGTCCGGCGAGGGATTTTAAACCCCATTGTTCGCAACGGCGATGTCCCACTGCGATCGCACTAATTTCCGTTTCCTTCAAAGCTTCAACGGCTGGCTGCCGCATTTGTCCAGTGACATACAAATTAGCGCCGCGTGTTGCAGCTTCCCTAACTAGTTCATCGTTCATTCCTCCTACAACTGCTATACGCGAAACTTCTACTGTTCTACTTAGATGTACTTCTTCTAGTCCGCCAAAAATTTCGGTAATGCAATGTAAATATTCCGCGATCTTTTGCTGAGGTATGTTACCAATCGCACCAATCGCTCGCCCTTGTTTTTCTCCCAGTACCTCCAAGTCTGACATAGATAATACATTCGCTAGACGGGAATTAAACCCCAATGTCATGCACTCGTCAAATGCCAAGTGATAGGATAAGACTCCAATATCTGGCAATAATTTCGCTTGCAATTTCCAAGGACGATGGAGAAACAGTGCATCCAATTTTTGTTTCTCAACCCACTGTGGCAAATTTTCCCACGGCTCTAAAGCTAGTCCTATTCTACTAATTGGGCGCGGTGATGGTATGTAAACACCACCCCTTTCAGAAGCAGAATAGCGCTCGATCGCAAAAAAGCGATCCAGAAATTGAGCTAAATCGTTTAAGTAAGGCATGGAGGTCAGTTCTTAGTGGCTAGTGATTGGTGGCTAGTGACTAGATAAAGATTCTAGCTACTAGCCACTAGCCACTCACAAATGACAAATGACAAATTTAAACGGCTGCTAATTCTTGCGGTTGAGAGTCGGCTGGCGTTTCGGCGGGAGCGCCTTCTGTTACTAAAGAACGTGGTTTGTCTTTGCCTTGAAGCATATTGCTGGTAAATGCGATGAGAGCATTGACTTTGCGGGTGCGCCACTCGTCTACGAGTTGTTGCACTTGGTTTGCAGGCATTCGCCGCATCATGGCTTCATAGAGGTAGTTGGCGTGACCAGTTTCATCTTGAGCTACACTCAGAAGGCTCTTTTTCAGGTTACGGCTAGTTGGTTCGTCTTCAGGTAATACATTTGCCATGCGGACGAAATCTTTGCTAGCATCCAACTCTAAAATGTAGGTGCTAGCTAGAAATACATTCCACTCCATATTTTCCGGCTTAAGCTGCTCTGGGGAGTAGCCTTTGAAGAAAGCATCAAAAAAGGGACTGCGCTGCTGTTCCTTCGGTTTTTCCTCTGGCGTTTTTTCGCGCTCCCGCTTGAAATCGATGACTTGTTTATTCAGTTGTTTCAAAGCATGGGCGAAAATTTGACCGTGCCTAGTTTCATCAGCTGCGTGTTTTGCCAATTTCTCAGCCAACCACTCATCGCCTTCTCCGCCAGCACGTTGACTCAATTTTGTCAAGAAGGGAACCGAGCCTGATTCTGCTAATTGGAAGCCAGCGAGAGTATTGGGACGTGTGAGGGGATCGCGGATTTGTCGAGCAGTATAGTACGCGATCGCACCCGAACCTACCACATGGAGAACGTAAGTTAAAAAGTTCATGCCTGCTGCATCTGGAAGATTTCTCTGTTTTATCCTAGTACATTTGTTAGGGAGCAGGGAGGTAAGAGAGCTGGGGGAGCTGAGGAGGCGCAAGGTTGCTGAGGGAGAAAAATGACTTACGACTTACGACTTCATAATGGTTCTTTTTTGTCGGTTGCGATGATGTGCAGATCGATATTTTTAAGTAGGCGGACTAATTTTTGAGTTAAGGAGCCTTTCAATAGGATTTTCCAACGAGATCGTTGGCTTTCCCCAATGACGATTTGCGTGACATGATACTTACAGGCTACATCCGCGATCGCTTTGGCAATGTCATGATTCTTGACGCGAATAAATGTACCGCCAAATTCTTGACACAATTTTTCACAAGTCTCGACGTGTAGGCTTTCTTCCCTAGTGAGGAATTTATCTGGATCTTCCACAAACACAGTGTAGAGTGGTGCATTCATGTAACCAGCAATTCTCGCCCCTCGCCGCAAGAGCTGAACGGAGTTAGGATAAGTTGATACGCAGACTAATACTCGTTCGTGAATGTTACAATACTGTCCGTCTAGGTCATTGCCGTTGTTACGGGCGCTCAGTTCTAGGGCATCGTCTTCAACGTTATCGGCGACTTCTCTTAGTGCTAGTTCGCGCAAAGCGATCAAATTGCGGCGTTGGAAAAAGTTTTGCAAACATTGGTCAATTTTGTTAGAAGCGTAAATTTTACCTTCTAACAATCTTTCTTCTAAAGTTTCTGGCGTGACATCGACTACCACCACCTCATCTGCTTCGTCGAGTAGGCGATCGGGAACGCGCTCTCGTACTACAATTCCTGTTATCCGCGCTACGAGATCGTTAAGACTTTCGAGGTGTTGAATGTTGACAGTAGAGTAGACATCAATTCCCGCTCTTAAAATATCTTCTACATCCTGATAGCGTTTTTCGTGGAAGGAACCAGGGACATTCGTATGAGCGAGTTCATCTACTAATACTAACTGAGGCGATCGCTTGATAATTGCCTCTGTATCCATTTCTGTTAATGTCATACCGCTACGCATAATGTGTTGGCGCGGTACGATCTCTAATCCCTCCGCTTTTTGTGCTGTTTCTTTCCTTCCGTGGGTCTCTAGCAATCCAATAACAATATCAATTCCTTCTCGCTTTAAGGCGTGACCTTCATCTAGCATTCGATAGGTTTTTCCTACCCCAGGAGCCATACCAATAAAAATTTTATGCTTACCTTTTTTTGTCATTTGTCATTTGTCATTTGTCAGTAGTGAGAAGTTAGTAGTTGATAACTTTTGACTTTTAACTTTTGACTTTTGACTTACGACTTCCCCTTTGTGATTTCCAAAACATCTAATTCTTGATTTAGCTTTAATACATTAACTCCAGGTTCGCCAAATATTCCCAAGAATCTACCTTGAGTATGCTTATTTACAAAAGGTACAATTTCATCAGTTGAAAAATTCCGTGCTTTGGCAACTCTTACTAACTGTGCTTCTACTGCTTCTAATGTAATATGAGGATCTAAGCCAGAACCAGAGGTATAAACCAGATCGGCAGTGGGTTGAATACCGTTCTCTTGCAACTGTTTGGCTTGTGCTTCAATTCGTTTGAGTAATTCTGGATTGCTAGGAGCTAAATTACTCGCACCAGATACACCAGTGGATGTAGTTTCTGTGCTAGTACTATAGTCAACTGTACTAGGACGACTTTGAAAATATCTTTCAGATGTAAATGGTTGACCAGTTAAAACCGAGCCTACAGGTTGATTTTCTAAATTTACTACTATGCTGCCATTAGCTTGACTTTGTAAAAATGGTAATTGTCCCACTAAGAGAATTAAACCGGGATAAAGAACTGCTGTTAGTAACCACAGCGCCAGAGTTAGACGAATTCCTCGCAGAATTTCTCGAAATATAGACATTAGTATCGCTCCGGTCGAAATACGACATCAAATAAATAAATTACTAGTGCCAATGTTATGAAACCTAAAATTCCTAGTGCATAGGCTTGGGTTCGTTGCCATGTTTCATCTGTGGCTGCATATACTATTGGAGCGAGGATGGCGTTAAGGGATAGAACGAGGAAAATGACGAGGGGTAGTTTGGGACGGATACATAAATTGGTAGTTGGTAGTTGGTAGTTGGTAGTTGGTAATCGATTTAATTTTGTCTGTCGTTTCATTTCTTTATACTCCTTGTCAGGCTAATCCCACTGCTGACACCAAAACATCAATTAACTTAATTGCAATAAATGGTACAATTACCCCACCTAAACCGTAAATTAGAATATTTCGTTGTAGCAACTGATTTGCTGATAGCGGACGAAACTTTACACCCTTCAAAGCTAGAGGAATTAGAGCCGGAATAATCAAAGCGTTGTAAATTAATGCTGATAATACAGCTGAGTTTGTGCTAGTTAATCCCATCAGATTCAAGCTTTGTAAATTAGCTGAAGCAAAAATGACGGGGATAATTGCAAAATACTTAGCGATATCATTGGCAATAGAAAAAGTTGTCAGCGCCCCACGGGTAATTAGCAGTTGTTTACCAATAGTCACGATGTCAATTAGCTTTGTTGGATCGGAATCTAAATCGACCATATTCGCTGCTTCTTTCGCCGCCTGAGTTCCTGAATTCATCGCAACTCCCACATTTGCCTGTGCTAATGCTGGCGCGTCATTCGTTCCGTCTCCTGTCATGGCAACAATTTTGCCTTGCGCTTGTTCCCGTTGAATTACCTCGATTTTGTCTTCGGGTGTGGCTTCGGCAATAAAGTCATCTACCCCAGCTTCTTGAGCAATTACACTAGCAGTAATGCGGTTATCTCCAGTTAACATGACTGTGCGTACACCCATGCGCCGCAACTGATCGAAGCGATCGCGTATGCCTGGTTTGACGATATCCTTGAGGTAAATTACGCCGTAAATTTCGCCATTAAGTGCAACTGCTAAGGGCGTACCACCTAATTGAGAAATGCGTTCGTAGGCTGTATCGAGTTCGGGGGTTTCGCGTCCGCTACGGGAACGCACGAACCCTTTAATCGCGCCTACCGCACCCTTACGCACCTCGCTACCATCGGGTAAATTCGTCCCACTCATACGGGTTTTAGCAGAAAATTCAATTCCTTCAGCAAGGTTGCGATCGAAGTCTACTATTGCTCCCAATTTTTCTGCAAGGCGGACGATTGATTTTCCTTCCGGTGTATTGTCAAACAAGCTGGCTGCTAACGCCACTCGCGCAATGTCATTCATCGTATGACCGTTGACAGGCACAAACTCCTCTGCCAAACGGTTTCCTAACGTGATCGTACCTGTTTTGTCCAAAATGAGAGTGTTGACATCGCCGCAGGCTTCTACGGCGCGTCCAGAGGTGGCTATGACGTTAAATTGTGCCACCCGATCCATACCTGCAATTCCGATCGCGCTCAATAAACCGCCGATGGTAGTTGGGATGAGTGCGACTAATAAGGCAATTAAAATTGCGATACTGACGGGACTATTTACATAGCTAGCAATTGTTGGTAATGTCGCTACAACAAACAGAAACACCAACGTTAAAACTGCTAATAACACCGTTAAAGCAATTTCATTGGGAGTTTTAGCGCGTTCTGCCCCTTCTACCAGGGAAATCATGCGATCGATAAAGCCTTTACCAGGATCGGCTGTAATGCGGATACTGAGTTCGTCGGAGAGAATGCGCGTCCCACCCGTGACGGAACTAGCCACGTCCGAACCTGGTTCTTTCAATACGGGTGCGGATTCCCCCGTAATTGCCGATTCATCGACTGAAGCTACACCTGCTAACACTTCACCATCAGCGGGAATAATATCGCCAGCCACCACCTTAACCATATCGCCGCAATGCAGTTGGGTAGAAGAAATTTCTTGAATCGATCCATCGGGTAAAAGTTTTTTGGCGATCGTATCTGATTTTGTCGATCGCAAAGCATCGGCTTGCGCCTTGCCTCGTCCTTCTGCCACAGCTTCAGCAAAATTGGCAAATACTACAGTAAAGAATAAAATTAATGCGATTAACCCATTAAAAAATCTCAGGTTTTCGCCTTGAACTGGTCCAAATAAATAAGGGTCAAATATCATCAAGACGGTGATAATTGTTCCTACGTAAACCACAAACATGACGGGATTTTTTAACATCACTCGTGGCTTAAGCTTGACAAAAGATTCTTTTATTGCTCTTTTGTAAAGTCCTTGAGTGTTGACTTTTGGTGTATGCTTGCGATCGCCGCGAGGTCCTTGCGGTCTAGGACGTGGAGGTTTTGTAGAGGCTATAGAATTCATAGATGGGGGACAAGGGGGAACTCGGGGACCCCACGACCGAAGGGAGTGGGGATTAGGGGGCGAAGGGGGACAAGGGAGAAGTGTTAAACCAATTACCAATTACCAATTTGAAATCCTTCTGCGATCGGTCCTAAAGCTAGGACGGGGAAGAATGTGAGTACGCCAAGGATGAGAATTACACCAGCCGTAACGCCAGTAAATAGCAGCGTGTCAGTTCTCAAAGTGCCAGTTGTTTCTGGTACTGGTTGTTTGCGTGTCATGCTGTCGGCTAATAGCAACAAGGCAGTAATTGGTAAATAGCGTCCTGCTAATAAGCTGAAACAAGCACTTAAATTCCACCATAAAGTAGCATCCCCTAATCCTTCAAAACCGGAACCATTGTTAGCTGATGCTGAGGTATATTCGTAGACAACTTGAGAAATACCATGAAACCCAGGGTTGCTAATTCCTGCAAGCGTATCGGGAAAGGCAAGAGTAATCGCGCTAGGAATTAAAATCGCGATCGGGTGGACGAGTAAAATAACGCTAGCGAGAACGATTTCTCTTTTTTCAATTTTGCGTCCTAAAAATTCTGGGGTTCTACCTACCATTAAACCTGTGAGAAACACGGTCAAAATTAGGTAAACGAACAAATAAGCCGTTCCCGTTCCTTGACCACCCCAGATCATTTGCACGAACATATTAAATAGGGTGGAAAAGCCGCCATTTGGCATCAGAGAATCGTGCATTCCGTTGACTGCACCGCACATCGTTCCTGTAGTTAAAACTGCCCACAATGCTGTTTCTGCCCAACCAAATCTAACTTCTTTGCCTTCTAAGTTGGGACTATCACCAATTAAATTATTTACTAGAGGATTACCTTGGTATTCGCCTACTCCTGTCACCACAACTAGCGTGACAAAAATGATAAATACCATCCAAAACAGCAACCACCCTTGCTTTTTATTATTTGCAAAAATGCCGTATGTGATAATTAAAGCAGCGGGAATAGATACCATCGCTAGTATTTCTACTAAATTAGTAAAAGCATTTGGATTTTCAAATGGATGAGCGGAATTGATCCCAAAAAAGCCACCGCCATTTTCTCCCAGTTGCTTGATAATTTCAAAATGAGCAACCGGTCCTCTGGCAATAACTTGAGTTGTACCTTCTAAAGTTGTAACTGTAGCTGGTGCTGCTAAAGTTTCTGGAACGCCTGCCATGAGTAATGCGATCGCCCCAATTATGGAAATTGGCAGTAAAATTCGCGTAATCGATCGCACCAAATCGACATAGAAGTTTCCTAAAGGTCTACCTGTTAAACCGCGAATAAAGGCAATTCCTACAGATAATCCAGTGGCGGCTGAGGTAAACATCAGAAATCCTAAAGCTAGCATTTGACTAGCATAACTAAATGTTGTCTCGCCAGAATAATGCTGTTGATTGGTGTTAGTAACGAATGAGATGGTTGTGTGCAGTGCTAAGTCCCAACTCGGTGCTTGTAAGTTGGTCGGATTAAGAGGTAGAATTCCCTGCAACATGAAGATGAGGTAAACAAAAATGCCCATGACGATGTTGCTGTAAAGTATCGCCTGAGCATATTGCCATCCAGTCATATCACTCTTGGTAGGAATGCCACCTAAAGCGTAGATGACACGTTCTATAGGCTTCGCTACTGGATCGAGAAATGTTTTCTTTTCTAAGAAAACGGAGGCAATGTAGCTACTAAAAGAAGGGGTAATAGCTACCAAAATAATTAGTGTTATTGCGATTTGAAGAAATCCTTGCCACATATATATTTAAAATTGATATGTTTGATAGCAAAGTAGGTTTTATTTACCTTATGCTTGAGATTCTGCTGACTTCATCTTGTAGAGTAGGCTCACCACCTGCGAATATCAAGAGTTTTTTCTGTTCCAAACTATAGCAACATAATTATTTGAGCAGTCTGCTAAATATTTATGACTTGTAATAACTTAGCTGATGTTACTTAAATTCTACAATTGAGTTTAGATATAAGTTTTATATTGCTACTGTTTAGACAATGACAATAAAAATAGCAGCGATCGCATAGAGCAGACTATATATATAATTTATTCTCTTGCTATATCTGTCGGTATAGTTAGAACTAAACACTGACTAAACACTACCTCCAGTAGAAACAAACAGTAAGATATATCGGAGATTGCCTAGATTGTCTCGTTAAAGATGACAAAATAATAATTAAAGAATCGAACGAGGATAAGACCATCGCACTTCACAAAAACTTTAGCTGGAGTTCGCTGTGGCAAGTTATTAGCCTATTTGTAGTAGTGCTGATACTAGAGTTCGTGACTCCTGTAGATTATGTCTTTGGCTATCTTTACACGGGACCAATCCTAATTTCAGCTTCCCGCTTGGGTAGGAAAGCAACATTTTACACTACTCTTGCTGCTGTAGGACTGACAATTTTAAATTTATGGCTGCCTGGAGATGAGATTGCAAAAGCTTCAACGATCGCTAGTCGGATCATTGCCGCGATCGCTCTGATTGTGACAGGAATCTTGGGCGATCGCAACCATCAATACGAAATTGCGATCGCTTCTCAACAAGCTAAATTACAGTCTCAGGAACAGTTAGCTAGAGTGAGAGAAGATTTTGCCTCTACGCTTACCCACGACTTGAAAACTCCGCTACTCGGTGCGATTGAAACTCTCAAGGCTTGGGAACAAGGAAAATTTGGTACGGTTACGCCTACCCATTACAAGATTTTAGAAAAGATGATCCGTTCGCATCAGTCTACATTACAATTGGTGGAAACCTTGCTAGACGTTTATCGCAACGATACGGAAGGATTGCAATTACAACTAGCGCCTGTGGATTTAGTCACAATAGCGCAAGCAGCGATCGCCTCCTTGACAGATCTCGCTGCTTCGCGTCAGGTTTATATTAGTTTGGGGTACGGAGACTCAGATTTTCGTCGTGCCATGTGGGTTCAGGGTGACGCGCTGCAATTAGCGCGGGTGTTTACCAATCTCCTCACAAACGGAATTAATCATTCCCGTCGCGGTGGTAAGGTAGAAGTGGTATTTGAATCTCAGGCGGAATATTGTCTTGTCAAAGTTTTGGATAACGGTTTGGGAATTACTGCCGCACAATTACCACATCTATTTGAACGATTTTATCAAGGACATAGCGATCGCCAAGCGAAAGGTTCGGGTTTGGGACTCTATCTAACACGGCAAATTATTTCCGCGCATGGCGGTACAATTTGGGCAGAGAATTGTTTGCCTCAAGGCGCGCTTTTCTGTTTTCGCTTACCAGCTTTGTCAGTTTATACATAAGAATGTCTCCTTCCTTACGGTTACTCCTGGTTGAAGATGACGAACTCTTTCGCCTTGGTTTAGAAGTCAAATTGCAACAAGAATCAGGTATAGAAATCGTTGCTGAAGCGGAGGATGGGGAAACAGCCGTAGAAATGGTACAGCGTCACGCCCTCGATGTGGTATTACTCGATGTAGGATTACCTGGAATTGGCGGTGTAGAGGCGTGTCGGCAAATTAAACAGCAAAATCCCCAGTTACCAGTTTTAGTCTTAACTTCTCATTCCCAAAAGTCTTTAATTGCGCGGTTGATTGCCGCAGGGGCGGCGGGTTATTGTTTGAAAGGGATTGCTGCCGAGACTTTGATTTTAGCAATTCGTTCGGTGGCTGCTGGTGCTTCTTGGTGGGATCGCACGGCAACTACAGAAATTCGCACTACATTCGAGCATAACCCAGATACGAGTGAGGCGATCGCAACTCCAGCAGAATCTAACCAACCGCTAACGCAACGAGAACAAGAAATTTTAGCTTTAATTGCGGCGGGTAAGTCTAACCAAGAAATTGCTTCTACCCTATACATTACTCCTGGTACGGTTAGGGTACACGTCCATACCATTATCCAGAAATTAGGAGTACGCGATCGCACCCAGGCGGCAGTGTTGGCAATTCAAAAGAAATGGATTGCAGGTGGGTAGGGGCGGGTTTACCAGCAATCTCTGCTGTTTATCTAGATCTCGGTGAACCCGCCCTTACATTTTCCAAGCCACGACTAGATGACTAAATTTCATAAAGATATTCAAACAATTTTCTCCCATTTATGCAAGTGCAGCTAAGCTATTCGGAGATTCAAACCGACCAAGAGCTGTATAGCGAGGATGTCAAATATGACCTATACGATCGCCACTGCTAATATGAAAGGGGGTGTCGGCAAAACAACTCTCAGCGTTAATCTAGCCACGGCGCTAGCAAAAGAGCATGGTAAGCGAGTCTTGATTTTTGACTTAGATACCCAAATTAGCGCCACTCTCAGCTTGATGGCTCCCACAGAGTTTGCTAACTATAGAAAAAGAAAACGCACCCTCAAGAATTTTATCAACCAAATTATTCAGCCAAATCCACAAGCTAGAATTACCATCCAAGATGCAATTCATCGTTCGGTCTGTAATATTAATAACCTGGACTTATTGCCAGGAGATATTGAGTTATATGACGAATATATGGTAGCAGAAATGCTACATGAAAAAGCTTTTGAAGTCGATCGCTTGGACTTTGAAGTTGTCTGGAATCGGTTTGAGAGAACTTTGCTCAGACAGATTTTGCAGCCAATTATGTCTGACTACGATTGCATTATTTTTGATTGCGCTCCTGGCTACAATCTCATGACTCGTAGCGCCCTTGCTGCCAGCGATTTCTATATTTTACCAGCTAAGCCAGAACCGCTATCGATTGTAGGAATTCAGTTATTAGAAAGACGCATTGCCGAATTGAAAAAAAGCCATGAAGCCGAGGCTGTCATGGGAATTCAACTGATCGGTATCGTGTTTACAATGGCTGGTAATCTATTTACAGGTAGATACCAAAGGCAAGTCGTACAGCGAATCAATCAGGATTTTACCCCTGATAAAATCTTTAATACTCAAATTCCAATGGATGTCAACGTTGCTAAAGCAGTTGATAGTTTTATGCCCGTAGTTTTGAGCAATCCTCACTCTGCTGGAGCCAAAGCTTTTAGTCAGCTAACTCAGGAATTCGTTCAGAAGTTAAACGTAGCTCAAGAGCAAAAAACTCAGCCGATGAATCCTAGTTTTGCCACTATTTAAAATAGTCAGGTGCGTTAATAACGCACCCTCCGACTATCCTTTAGAAATTTTTCCTTCAAGAATCACTCTGTTAGCGATCGCAATTAATGTTTCTGCAACCTCATCGCGACTCATTAAGTTAACTAACCCAATAATTGAACCAGATAAACAGCTATTATCAATAACAACATTTAAGCCTGAGTGTTCGCCAATCAACCGCTGTACTAATTCAGCTTTATCTTCTAGTGGCAAACTTTCTGCAAGAGGCAGAACTTCATCTAATGTACGTTTAATGTTACCGTTTGAAGCCACAACGCACCTTTTGTTTTCTAAGTGAAAATTGAATATGAGATCATCCTAGAATGAGGCTGATTTTTATTTAACCGCAAATTCACTGGTTTATTCTGCACTTGTGCAGCTGTCTCCGCATTCCTACTTAGATGTTACTAGGTATTTGTTGGTATATTCTCAGGTGAGAAGATGCGATCGCCTATTCTAAAAGGTATATCGGTAAGGTTACTGAATTGCTGAGATGAAACACGTAACCTGTAGTAGGGGCGCACAGGTGTGCGCCCCTACAAGTATCATGCTGTATAGAATATTTACGTTCTCATCCCCCATGTCAAAAGATCCTTATGCTTGGATAGAACAATCTTTAGCAACCATCCACAAAGCCGATTGGTATCGTGCCGTACAGACAATTGACAGCCGCCCTGGTGCTATTATCCAAATGGAAGGGCGATCGCTGATTAATTTTGCTAGTAACGACTACTTAGGGTTAGCAGGCGATGAAAGACTAATTCAAGCAGCTATAACAGCTACGCAGATATACGGTGCGGGAAGTACGGGTTCTCGTTTACTTAGCGGACATCGAGAATTGCATCGAGAATTGGAACGAGCGATCGCAATTCTAAAACAAACTGAAGATGCTGTAGTTTTCAGTTCGGGATATTTGGCAAATTTGGGTACAATTGCGGCTTTAGTTGGCAAACGAGATCTAATTCTTTCAGACCAATACAATCATTCTTGCTTAAAAAATGGAGCGATTCTCAGCGGTGCAACAATTATTGAGTATCCCCATAACGATATTTTATTTTTAAAAACCCAGTTAGAACAACGCAATCGCTACCGTCGTTGTTTAATTATGACTGATAGCGTCTTTAGTATGGATGGAGATTTATGCCCGTTACCAGAATTAATAGATTTAGCAGCTCAATTTAACTGTATGCTATTAATTGATGAGGCTCACGCTACCGGAGTTTTTGGTAAAACTGGGGCTGGTTGTGTAGAATATTTCAATCTTACTAGTAGCCCGTTAATTCAAGTTGGCACGCTGAGCAAAGCCTTGGGAAGTTTAGGCGGTTACGTCGCAGGTTCAGCCGCTTTAATTGATTTTCTACGCAACCGTGCGGCTAGTTGGATTTATACCACAGCTCTTTCTCCTGCCGATACTGCGGCTGCGATCGCGGCAATTTCTATTGTACGAGAAGAACCAGAACGCAGACAGCAACTTTGGCAAAATATTAATTATTTAAAACATTTAATGACTCAAGAATTACCGCAATTAAAATTATTACCTTCTGAGTCGCCAATTTTGTGTTTGCAATTAGCAGATGCAGCCACGGCTTTAAAATTTGGTTCAAATTTGAAAGAGTCGGGAATTTTTGCGCCAGCAATTCGTCCCCCTACCGTACCGACAAGTAGAATAAGATTTTCTGTGATGGCGACTCATGAATTGAGTCAGATTGAGCAATTAGTAGAAATTTTGTGTCAGCTTAATTCTCAGGTGCATTTCAAGATCTAGTTTTGTGTCGCGCAAAGACGCAAAGACACAAAGAAGAAGATTTTAAATTACAAATCCTTTGTCATAAACACACTGTTTGGAGCTTCTTTATATTTAGAAAAAGGCGCACAGTTCTTAAAGCCGTATTTCGCATATAAATTGCGTGCTGGCTCAAAAAAAGGCATCGATCCAGTTTCTAAACTTATACGCCGATAACCTCGTAGCTTCGCTTCGTTCAAGATATGCTGAAGTAGCATTGATGCAACACCTTTCCCTCTATATGAGGTTGTTGTACGCATCGACTTAATTTCAGCATGGCTTGCATCTAATTCTTTCATTGCACCACAGCCTATTAAGCAACTACTATCCCAAATCGTCCAAAATGTAATTTGTGGTTTTCTCAACCCTGCCAAATCTAGAGCATGTTTACTTTCAGGAGGCGAAACGGACTTCATTTCTCTGATATGTTCTTCCAAAAACTCAGCAATTTCAGAGCCAGAAAGATCGTCAATCTTTATTTCCATTTATATTTCCATTTGTCTCCTTTTCTGCTGCTGTCGCGTCCGATAAGCGGATGATGGACTATTGCGAATATCTGCTTCTGCACTTGCGATCGCGCGATCGAGTAACTCATTCAACTCGTCAAACTGACGACAAACTTCCTTTAACTTCTCAACAGATCGCTTTCTGGTTTCTGGATCGGGTATTCTAGGTTGGTTACTCATGGCAAATTCCAGTTCCTTTTGACATCCATAATACTTGCTGCTGCTGAATCAACGTAGGCTTGTGTCTGCTCTATCGATTGCTCCAGTAAATAAATTTAGCGTAGCTGAACTAGCTACTGGTTGAGCCTCTGCCACTCTTAACAAAAGAGTGTAGAGTCGAGTGTAAGCAGATGTCGATCTCTCCCTAATACTTTGGAGTTCTTCTAGTTCTGGTCTTGTTTCCTCCACTTCTCCAAACCGCTCAAAGATGGCTGCATCTGTAGCTGTAGCTTCGTCGATGCGTTCTAGCAGTCGTCGTTGCAAGCTAAAGATAGTAGAAAATGTTTCATCGGGTAATTTCGCCACTTCGCTCACCGTTGCACTTTTGAATCATATGGCATATTACCTTTAAGAGAGACTGCATAAACTGACTCGATGGTAAACATTCCCCAACTACTAGCTCAAGAACTAAATCTCAAACCCTTCCAGGTGCAAAGCGCACTCGAACTGATGGCGGAGGGTGCAACAATTCCATTTATCGCTCGTTACCGCAAAGAACGCACGGGGGAGATGAACGAAACCCAACTGCGGGAACTAGCTGAGAGACACGCCTACCTCACAGAACTAGAAGAAAGAAAAGCAGCGATTTTAAGCGCGATCGCCTCTCTTGGTAAACTGACAGAGGAACTACAGGCAAAAATCACCGCCTGCTTGCAGAAAACTGAATTAGAAGATTTATACCTTCCCTATCGCCCCAAACGCCGCACCCGCGCTACGGCGGCGCGAGAAAAGGGATTAGAACCACTCGCCGAGTGGATTAAATCTCTCAATGTCAAAAACGCCCCTATCGTACCTTTAGAATCAGAAGCAGTAAAATATATTTCTGAGGAAAAGGGAGTTAAGTCAAAGGAGGAAGCGCTTAAAGGTGCATCTGATATCTTGGCAGAGGAAATTGCTGAAAAAGCCGAATTACGCGCTTACATCCGCGAATATCTACTCAACGAAGGGGTGTTTGTCTCGCGAGTCAAGGACGATTACCCCGAAGGTACGACAAAATTTGAAATGTACCGCAACTATCAAATTCGAGTTGAAGATATCGCACCGCACAATCTACTCGCGCTATATCGCGGTGAAGCCGAAGGAATCTTGGATTTCGATCTCAGTTTTGATGAAGGGGTGGTATTGTCCTATCTAGAATCGCAGGAAATTCGCACGAAGAACCCCAGTTTGAGGAAATTCTACCACGATTTACTCAAAGATGGATGGACGCGATTGATGAAAGAGTCATTAATTAGTGCCGTCCGTAATGAGAAAAAAAGCTTTGCCGATGTTGAATCAATTAAAACTTTTGAGGCAAATTTACGCGATTTATTGTTATCCAGTCCAGCCGGAATGCGTCCGACACTGGCGATCGATCCTGGGTTTAGGACGGGATGTAAGGTAGCCGTACTATCGCAAACAGGGCAATTTTTAGCATATCAAGCAATTTTTCCCCACCAATCAGCAGCAGCGCGATCGCAAGCAGCACAAACTGTTAAGCAATTGTTGGAAAAATACCGCATTGAGTTAATTGCGATCGGTAACGGTACGGCAGGACGAGAGACGGATGAATTTATTTCAGAAGTCTTGCAAACGGTGGAACGCAAACCAATTAAGGTGATGGTCAATGAATCGGGCGCATCGATCTATTCTGCCAGTCAAGTTGCGATCGCGGAATTTCCCGAACTTGATATTACCGTGCGCGGTGCAATTAGTATTGGCAGACGCTTGCAAGATCCGCTAGCAGAATTAGTTAAAATCGATCCCAAATCAATTGGTGTGGGACAATATCAGCATGATGTAGACCAAAAACTTTTGAAGCAAAAGCTAGAGGAAACCGTAGAAAGTTGCGTGAACTACGTAGGCGTAGACCTTAATACTGCTTCTCAGGAGTTACTGGGTTATGTATCTGGAATTACGACAACAATTGCCAATAACATTGTTGCCTATCGGAATGAAAACGGTGTATTTAAAAACCGTCGTCAGTTACTCAAGGTAGCCAAATTAGGACCAAAAGCCTTCGAGCAAGCTGCCGGATTTTTACGGATTCGAGGTGGAGAAAATCCTTTAGATAATACAGCCGTTCACCCGGAAAGTTATAAAATTGTGGAGGCGATCGCTAAAGACTTAAACGTATCATTAACTCAAATTTCTCAAGTTGCATCTAAGCTCAAAGGAACGAATCTGAAAAAATACGTGACTGAAACTGTAGGCGAACCAACATTAAGAGACATTATCGGCGAATTAGAAAAACCCGGCAGAGATCCTAGAGCTGAATTTAAATATGCTACATTTCGAGAGGATATCAAAGAAATCTCCGATCTCAAATCGGGCATGGAATTAGAAGGAATCGTCACTAACGTAGCCAACTTTGGCGCGTTTGTAGATATTGGCGTACACCAAGATGGTTTAGTTCATATTTCTCAACTAGCCGATCGCTTTGTGGACGATCCGAAAAAGTTTGTCAAGGTTGGACAAATTGTCAAAGTGCGCGTATTAGAAATTGACGTGCAGAGAAAACGAATTGGGTTGTCAATGAAGTTAAATAAATAAAACGTAGGGGCGGGTTTACCAACAATCTTTATCTTCTCACGAGGAGATCGATAAACCCGCCCTACCAAGACCCAGTAATTCCCACATATTGTATTAAATTTGCGATCGCAGCAACATTTATCAAAATGCGTCAATTTTTACAGATCTGCTGGGGTGAGTTTATCAATAAACTGCAAGTATTTCAAGTATTTTTGGTGAACCCACCCCTACACGAATATGATATTCAAACCAATAAAATCAAATTTAAATTACTCGTTCGCCTTAATTTGGCTAATGATTTCCCTTAATGTTTCATCCACTACTTCATGCGCGACTTGACAAGTTCCAGCGTTGGCATGACCACCACCACCATACTTTAACATCAACTCGCCAATATTAACTTGAGAACTGCGATCGAAAATCGATTTGCCAACTGCAAACACTGTATTTTGTTGCTTCAAACCCCACATGACATGAATTGAGACAGTACACTCAGGATATAAAGCGTAAACCATAAACCGATTCCCCGCGTAAATTGTCTCTTCTTGCCTCAGATCTAATACAACTGTTTTGTCACGAACAGTCGCACACTTTTTAATTTGTGCTTGAAATTTAGCTTCGTGTTCGCGATAAACATCGACCCTTTCTTTCACGTCAGGAAGATTTAAAATCTCGTCAATCGTACTGTCTTTACAAGCATCGATCGAATTCATCATTAAATCGTAATTAGAAATTCTAAAATCTCTAAATCTACCTAACCCCGTTCTCGCATCCATCAAAAAATTCAGCAGTACCCAGCCTTGAGGTCGTAAAACTTCCTCTAAAGTAAATTGAGCCGAGTCCGCTCGATCAACTGCTGTCATCATCTCTTGGGAAATATGAGGGAATTTTTCCGCTCCACCAAAATAATCGTAAACAACTCTGGCAGCAGATGGAGCGTTAGGATCGATGATATGAGTGGAGGAGCGATCGCGATTTCTCAGCGTTTCGCTAAAATGATGGTCGAAGGCTAAATACGCACCTTCAACATAAGGTAAATTTGTAGTAATATCATGATTAGTAATTTCAATTTTGCCATCTTGCATATCTTTCGGATGGACGAACTTAATCTCATTGATTAAATTTAAACTTTTTAGTAAAACAGCACAGACGAGACCGTCAAAATCGCTTCTCGTAACTAATCGATACTGTTGGGCTTTTAGTAACATAGTAATCTTGACCTCTTGAGTAAGCGTTCAAAGGGATTTGCATAGACAGCACGCTTATTGGTTTCTAGCTATGCTCGATCTAGTTTTCCCAGGAATTTGCTTAAATAAACAAATAAGAAGGGAGTCGGGAGTCGGGGGAAGAATTCACGCATTCACGCATTCAAAATTATCTAGCCACCAGCCACTAGTCACTAGCCACTCTTTACTGATAACTGACGAGAGAAAATTCTTGAACACACTCTACTTACTGGAGCAAATTTCAGCCGCAGAACGCCTACAGATAGGAGAAAAGGCATTCCATCTCGGTCGGATTGCGACAAACGGTTATCCAGTAGTACCTAGTTGTGTCGTTCCCGCTCAAACTCTGTGGAAATTTCTCGCGCAGTTAAATTCGTCCGATCCATTAATTGCCGATCTGCCAGAATCTTCATTGAGAATAAATGTTGATGATAGTCATCAACTCCAGAAAGTTGCCCAACGCCTACAGCAAGAAATTCTTGCCGCACCCTTACCAGAAGAGTACTGGCGATCGCTGCTAGAAGCGACGCAATCGTGGCAAGCATCGGCATTAATTTTTCGCCCTTCTTTAATTCTGAAAACTACGGCAATCCAAAATCTCAATTTCTCTGGACTGCTAGAAGCTCAAATATGTTGTCCAGAACCGGAAGCGATCGCCCTAGCTTTGAAGCAAACTTGGAGCCAGTTATTTCGCGCTAGAAGTCTTTTGTATTGGCAGCGCCACAGGATTGAATGGCGAGACATTCATCTAGCAGTCTTGGTACAACCCCTACAAAATGCGATCGCCTCGGGAATTTTAACGTGTAACCCCTCTGAGATTGAGATTAGCGCTACTTGGGGTTTAGGGATAGCGATCGCCCGTGGGGAAGTTTCACCCGATCTCTACTTCGTTTCCACCGCAACGAATCAAGTGCGATCGCGGCAGTTGGGTAATAAAATATTGGCTTATGGAGTCGGCAATATTCCCTTCATTTCAGATTTAACTCTTTGTACGACTTCTCTTTTACCCTCATCTGTCACCCCTTGCTTGCAAACATACTTGTTGAGCGAAGCACAACAGCAGCAGTATGCTCTCAGCGATGAGTCTCTCCAACAACTGATTCAACTCACGCAACAACTAAAAACAGATTTGGGCGCAGCATTCTATTTAGAGTGGACGTTGGCTCAAACAGGGATCGACGCAAAACCGCAACTCTACCTGACCCACGCGAATACCTATAGAGTTCGGGAGCCAGCAGCCAACAGCCAACAGCCAAAAGAAGATTCGGAATTCCGAATACCTCCTCGCTTAAGCAAGCTACGGAATTCGGAATTTATCTCAGGCATCGCAGCAGCAAGGGGAGAGGTCATTGCTCCAGCATACGTGATCGCAAAAAGCGAACCGCGACCTGTAACTATACCAGCAGGATCGATTTTAGTCGCTCCAGCGATCGCCCCTGACTGGCTACCCCTATTGCAACAAGCAGCGGGAATCATCACTGAGCAAGGAGGATTGACTTCTCACAGCGCCATCCTGGCTAGAGAATTAGGTATTCCGGCTGTTGTGAGTGTTGCGCGCGCCACAGGATCGATCCGAACAGGAGAATTATTGGAATTGAATGGCGATCGCGGTGAAGTGTGGAGAAGAGGCGACAAGGGAGACAAGGGGGACAAGGGAGAAGTCAAAAGTCAAAATTCAAAAGTCAAAATTTCCCGACTCCCGACTCCCGACTCCCAACTCCCGACTATAGCCACTCAACTCATGCTCAATTTGAGTCAGCCGAGTTTAATTGCTCAGGTTAAGGATTTACCCGTCGATGGCGTGGGGTTGTTGCGATCGGAACTGATGATGTTGAACGTGTTAGAGGGACAGCACCCGAGAGTGTGGTTGCAACAGGGACGACAGGCAGAATTATTAGATTTATGGAAATCACAAATTAGTCAATTCGTCAATGCTTTTGCTCCCAGACCCGTATTCTATCGCTCTTTAGATTGGCGATCGCCAGAATTTCAGTCTTTGAATCTGGATGGTGTGGATGCTTCTGCTGGTAACAGCCGTAATTCCATCCTGGGACAGCGCGGGACGTTGAGTTATCTCAAAGATCCGAAAGTTTTTGACTTGGAACTAGCTGCTTTAGCCGCCGTGCAGCAGTCCGGTCAAACAAATCTTCACCTCATGTTACCGTTTGTCCGCAGTGTCGAAGAGTTTAGTTTCTGCCGTCAGCGCGTCGAGCAAGCAGGACTAACTCAAGTTGCGCAATTTCAACTGTGGATCGTGGCAGAAGTGCCTTCAGTGCTATTTCTACTACCCCAATACGTCAAAGCAGGAGTTCAAGGAGTCTCCATTGGCACGAACGACTTGACTCAATTGTTGCTGGGAGTAGACCGCGATCGCGGCGAGTTAGCCGCTAATTTAAACGAACGCCACCCAGCAGTCCTGCAAGCGATCGCCCAAATTATCCAAATGGCGCAGCAAGCTAATATTTCCTGCTCGATCTGCGGTCAGGCTCCCGTCCTATATCCAGAAATTATCGACTC
The DNA here is from genome assembly GCF_003991895.1 of Chroococcidiopsis cubana SAG 39.79. Taxonomy (NCBI): domain Bacteria; kingdom Bacillati; phylum Cyanobacteriota; class Cyanophyceae; order Chroococcidiopsidales; family Chroococcidiopsidaceae; genus Chroococcidiopsis; species Chroococcidiopsis cubana. Next base: position 96,500 of record NZ_RSCK01000010.1, on the reverse strand, counting down.
TTTGATCCAATCGGGCATTACCTCTATTTCCGTCGAACCGAATGCCGTCGAACAGACTTATAGGGCGATCGCCCGTGCTGAGCAAAGATTGCTCCTGGCTGCTGCGCGGAAGATTGGAGCAGAGGGGCAGAGGAGCAGAGGGGCACGGGGGAATTAACTATTCACCACGCACTACTTCTCTTTCCCAATTTTCTGATACCTGTACGGGCGGGTTCACCCGAAATATTTGTGAGTTACAAAGTTGCTCGGTCAACCCGCCCCTACCATACCTGGCTCCCGCTAGTACGCTCTAGCAAAAATGACTCGCCGATCTGTTTGCCTACCCGTATAAAAACATTTCCCCGTACCTTGTTGTAAGTCGAAAGGAATGCAGCGTCCGGTTGCTTTGGTTTCTTCTTTGATTTTCTCTTCGTCGTCAGAATTACCATCAAAGTAAGCAACATAAAAACCTGCTTTTTCTTCGATCTGTTGCTGAAATTCAGCGTAGGTTTCGACAAAGTGCAAATTCTGTTGCTGAAATTCTTGCGCCCGTTTGAATAAGCTAATTTGGATATCCTCTAATAAAGTTTTGATTTGCGATTCCAAATCAGTTTGAGCCACATTAATTTTTTCACCAGTATCGCGACGAACTAACACGGCAGTACCATTTGCTAAGTCTCTCGGACCCATTTCTAAACGTAAAGGAATGCCTTTTAATTCCCAATCGTTAAACTTGAACCCTGGACTTAAATTATCCCGCGTATCGACTTTAAATGAAAACGCTTTTGTGGCTTTAAACTGCTCTTGTAGTTCGGTAAATCGAGCTAATACTTGCTCTTTTTCCGCGTCCTTACGATAAATCGGCACGCCAATCACCTGTAGAGGAGCAATGCGCGGCGGACAGACAAAACCGCGATCGTCGGAGTGAACCATAATGAGAGTACCGATCATTCTAGTTGTAATGCCCCAACTCGTTGCAAATGGATACTCTTGTGTTCCTTCAGCAGACAAATATTTCACGTCAAAGGCTTTAGAAAAAGTGGTGCCTAAATTGTGGCTCGTACCGACTTGAATGGCGCGTTTATCTTGCGTCATTGTTTCGATTGTATAAGTATGTACTGCCCCAGGAAACTTTTCATTTTCTGTCTTGCGTCCGGCAAATACTGGAATAGCTAAATACTGCTCGACAAAAGTTTTGTAAATTTCTAACATTTGCCTTGCTTCAGCTTCAGCTTCATCAGCAGTTGCATGAGCTGTATGTCCTTCTTGCCAAAGAAATTCGGTTGTGCGTAAGAAAGGTCTAGTTCTCAACTCCCAGCGACAAATATTTGCCCATTGATTCAACAGAATTGGTAAATCTCGATAGCTTTGAATCCAATTACGATATGCTGACCAAATAATAGTTTCGCTAGTCGGTCTGACAACGAGTGGTTCGGATAGTTCAGCGTCGGGATCGACGGTAATTTCTCCCGATTCAGTCAGTTGTAGCCGATGGTGAGTCACAACAGCGCATTCTTTGGCAAAGCCAGAAACGTGTTCGGCTTCTTTAGAGAAGTAGCTGACGGGAATAAATACCGGAAAGTAAGCATTCGTGTGTCCGGTGTCTTTAAACATTCCGTCCAGGGTTTGCTGCATTTTCTCCCAAATCGCAAATCCTTCCGGTCGAATAATCATGCAACCGCGAATCCCAGAGTCTTCGGCTAGCTTAGCTCTGTCTACAATGTCTAGATACCAGCGGGAGTAGTCTTCATCGCGTCTGGTGATTTTGAGTGCATCAGCTTTCTCTGCCATTAACGTTCCCTTGTGCCTTGACGATCTCAGATTTAGTCTAAAGCATTAGCTGCCACTGTTAAGGATGTCATTTCGCTCAGATGCGCGATCGCAAAACCCTGGCAAGAAATACAATGTTAAGATGGCAAGCTCTGAGGGTCAAGAATGGATTATTCAGTTGCGATCGCGGCACTTACAAAATCCGATCCTATCCTTGCTACTCTGATTCACCAAGTTGGTACTTGTCGCCTCGATCGAGTCCAGCAAACGGGAGATTTATTTTTCTCCCTCTCCAAAGCCATTATCCACCAACAACTTTCAACTAAATCTGCAACTGCGATTCACCAGCGATTTTTGAAAATTTCTCCCGCACAACTTCCCTCCGCCTTAGATATCCTCAACACTCCAGATGAAGTTTTGCGGGGAGTGGGTATTTCTCGTCCCAAAATTGTTTACTTGAAAGACTTGGCAGCCAAGGTGACAAATGGATTGCCTACCATCGCCGAGTTGGAATTAATGGACGACGAAACAATCGTTCAGACGCTTACCCAGGTTAAAGGAATTGGACGTTGGACGGTGCAGATGTTATTAATTTTTCGATTGCATCGATGGGATGTGTTACCTATAGATGACTTAGGTATTCGAGCTGGCGTGCGCAAAGTCTACAATTTGGCAGAGCTACCCCACCGTAAAACTGTAGAACAATTGGGACAGCAATGGAAACCTTATTGTACGATCGCATCCTGGTATCTTTGGCGTAGCCTGGAACAGTTATCAGCGAACAGTGACCAGTCAGGGGACAAGGAAGACAAGGGGGACAAGGAAGACAAGGGAGAAAAAAACAACAGTCAACTACCAATTAGTACTCCTCACTACCCACAAATGACAGATGACAAAATTATAGGTATTTGGATTTTAGGCGATCAACTTTGGATGGGACAATCAGCACTACAAAGTTGTGTCGATAAAAAACACCATCAAGTTATTTTTATTGAATCTTTGCGCCATGCTCAAGAATTACCCTACCACTTACAAAAATTGGTATTAGTATGGTCGGCGATGCGCCATTTTGCCGAGGAGTTAAAACAAGCAGGATGGAATGTTACTTACAAGCAAGCTGAAGATTTTCAAACTCCTCTAATAGAGTGGATTAAACAAAATCAGATTGCAGAATTACGGGTAATGACACCGAGCGATCGCCCTTTTGCTAAATTAATAGAAAGCTTAAATCTCCCTTGTCAAGTTACATTTACACCTAATAATCGTTTCATTTGGGGTGATGCAGAATTTATCCAGTGGGCGAGTTCTCGCAAGCGCCTGATTATGGAAGATTTCTATCGAGAAGGTAGAAAGCGGTTTGATATTCTTATGGTAGGCGATTTACCCGCAGGCGGACGTTGGAATTTTGACAAAGACAACCGCCAGCCACCTAAAGGTAAACTAAAATTACCGGAAGCTTTATGGTTTGAATGCGATCGCATTACTCAAGACGTAATTGATTTTGTCATACAGTCACCTGCATTTAAAGATAGTCAAAAGTACTGGCAAATCCAACCTTTTCGCTGGGGAGTTACCCGTCAACAAGCATTACAAGTTCTTGACTTTTTCATTCAAACTCGCTTGTCTAATTTTGGACCCTACCAAGATGCAATGGTAACGGGAGAACAGACAATGTGGCACGCGATGCTGTCTCCTTACCTCAATCTGGGGTTAATTCATCCTTTAGAAGTCGTGCAAGCCGCAGAAAAAGCATATTACGAAAATCAGGGTGAGTGGGAACTCAATAGTATCGAGGGATTTATTCGTCAAATTTTGGGTTGGCGCGAATATATGCACGGCATTTATATCTATATGGGTGAAGATTATCCCACAAAAAATTGGTTTAATCACGCTCAACCCTTACCTGAGTTTTATTGGACTGGAAATACGCAAATGAATTGTTTGTACCAGATTCTCAAGCAGGTAAAAGAAATTGGCTATGCTCACCACATTCAGCGGTTGATGATCTTAAATAACTTTGCCTTAATTGCAGGGATTTCACCGCAAGAATTAGAAGATTGGTTTCACGCCGCATTTATTGATGCTTATGATTGGGTAATGCAAACAAATGTCATTGGCATGGGACAGTTTGCTGATGGGGGAATGATGGCATCGAAGCCTTATGCAGCGTCGGCAAATTATGTCAATAAAATGAGCGATTATTGTAAGAATTGTTATTATAACCCTCGCGATCGCACGGGTGAAAAAGCTTGTCCTTTCAACTTCTTCTACTGGGATTTTCTCGCCCGTCATTACGATAGTTTAAAAAACAATCACCGTATGAGTCAAATGTTGCGAAATTTAGAAAGAATGTCAGGGGAAGAATTGGGAAAAATTCGCGATCTGGCTTCAGAGTGGCATAAAATTAATTCGTTGACGTAGTAGAGTGGCTTTCATTGGCAACCTCAAGCCAACCTTCAATAGCATCTTTCAAGTTAGTCATTACTTCTTCCATTGTTTCTCCTTCAGTAATGCAACCAGGAAGTGCAGGAACCTCTGCCCAGTAGCCTCTCTCTTCTGCTGAGTGAATTATTGCTTTAATTTTCATATACTTAGCCAGTTATTTTTGTATCAGCATATAGTACAGCCTATGTTATTCTTGATTGTATATTAATTTTCTAGCTTTAATTTCTTGAGTTTTTTATAATCGCGCTCCCAAGATTTTTGTTGTTCTATAGTTTCTTCTGGCAATGGATCTTTAAACATGGTCTCACAATAAAGTACTAATTCTTCTACAACTCCTTTTACTCCAAAAGCCTGGATATAAGCTTGCAATGCATAGTTGAAAAATATGTCGCTTAATTCATCTTCATTGAGACTTTGAAAATATTTATCAATAGGAAGGGGATGATTCATATAATAAATTTTGGCTCTACTTGTCAAAACTAATTTTATTAAGCAGTTAGTGACCGTTTCTAGTAAAAATTGTGTTAACATAAACAGTAAGATTACCTCAATCAACATAGTAATAGTAAAAATTGTTATGGTGTTAACAATCGTAGCTGAAACTGCTCCACTAGATACTAATGCTGATGGCGTGGTTCGAGTAGGAAAGACTCGCGTAACTCTCGATACTGTGGTTGCTGTTTTCAAACAAGGAGTAACGGCAGAAGAAATTGTTTATCGTTTTCCATCGCTCAAATTAGCTGATGTGTATGCAACGATTGGATTTTATCTCAACCATCAGCAAGAAGTTGAAGCGTATCTCCGGCAACGGCAGAAACAATCGCAAGAGATTCGCAAAGTCAATGAATCGAGGTTTGATTCGCAAGGATTACGTGACAGATTGCTTGCCCGTAGAGTAGAGCGTTCTTCAAAATGAAGTTTTTAGCTGATGAAAACTTCGACAACACAATTATCAGGGGTTTAATTCGCCGTAACTCCAACATTGATATCATTCGCGTTCAAGATGTAGGTTTATCGGGTAAAGATGACCCAACTATATTGGCATGGGCAGCACGAGAAAACCGAATATTACTTACTCATGATGTTGCTACAATTACGCGCTATGCCTATGAAAGAGTGGTAGCAAGTCAGCCGATGCCAGGAGTTATAGAAATTAGTTTAGATGCAGCAGTTGGTAAAGTTATAGAAGATATTATCTTGCTGCTAGAGTGTAGTTCTGAGAGTGAATTAGAAGGGCAAATTCAGTATCTTCCTCTGTAATTAAGGGATAAGTCAAGTATTAATTTTTATACTCACTAGCCAAAAACTCTAACACCAAATTATTAAACTTCTCTGGATATTCTAAATGAGGATGATGCCCGCAGCGATCGAAAATGTGGAGATGAGCGTTAGGTATAGTTTTAGCTGCAATATGCGCGTGAGCTACTGGTATAATTCTGTCTTGTTTGCCCCAAATTACTAAAGTTGGTACGGTAATGGTAGCAAGTTGACTGAGAATTGGACGAAACACTTGCGATCGCACTCCTAACAAGTGAAAATTCGTCTTAACCATCGCCATCAGTGCGGGTTTTCTTCCAGGTAAAGCAAAGATGGGATATCGCAGTTCCACCCACTCAGAAGGAATGCTTTGCGGGTTGAAAAAATTATTTTTTAACATCGGCGCTAGCAGGCGGCGTGACGGACGCAGTAACCTAATCAGCAAGGGTAAAGTTGTTAGGCGGATACCTAAAGCGATTTCCTTACCAAATCCCATGCTATCTACCAACACCAACTTATTCACCCGTTGGGGAAATAGCAAAGCCAGTTGTAAAGCCGCACCACCACCCATAGAATTGCCTATTAAAGTCGCAGATTCAATCCCAAGGGTATCCATAAAATCTTTGATAAACTGAGCCTGGTATGTGAGTGAATAGGAAGCTTGAGGCTTATCCGAACGTCCAGAACCCACCATATCGAGTGCGTAGACGCAGTGAGATTTTGCTAGAGTACCAATGTTATACAACCAAAACTCTACCGAACCTTGACCCCCATGTAACAAAATAACGGGATTTCCACTTCCCATCATCCAATAACGAGTATTAATAGAATCAACTTTAACGTATCGATCTACTGGTACTTGCGTCTGATTCATAATTCAAAAGTCAAAAGTCAAAAGTCAGAAGTCAAAACTGAGGAGATAGGATTCATAACGATTCCCCTACTCCCGACTCCCACTCTCCCACTCCCTCATTCCGAATGTCTAAATCTTACAAACATCTAGACGCGATCGCGACTTTATTTGTTACTGTTTTACTCATCTCAAATATTACCTCGACTAAAATCGTTAGCTTAGGATGGTTTACCTTTGATGGCGGAACGCTAATTTTTCCACTCAGTTATATTTTTGGCGATATCTTAACTGAAGTATACGGATACTCTCGTTCTAGAAAGGTTATTTGGTTGGGGTTTTTCTGTGCTTTTTTAATGGCTGTAACTTTTAGTCTTGTTGGCGCGTTACCTCCAGCAGCAGATTGGAAATATCAAGAGGCGTATCATCAAATTTTAGGCTCTACTCCGAGAATTGTCGCTGCAAGTTTAATAGCTTACTGGGTAGGAGAGTTTTCTAATTCTTTTATTTTAGCAAAATTGAAGATCTTAACTCGCGGTAAGTGGCTGTGGACTCGCACGATTGGCTCAACTTTAGTAGGGCAAGTTTTGGATACGGTAATATTTATTTTGATTGCTTTTTTTGGAATTGTTCCCAATAGTGTAATATGGGCGCTGATTGTATCTAATTATTTATTTAAATGTGGAATTGAGATTTTATTTACACCTATGACTTATATGGTTACTAATTGGTTAAAGCGTCAAGAGCAAGAAGATTACTACGATACCAATACGAATTTTAATCCGTTTCGTTTTTCCAAAACAAGTTAGTGTAAGAATATCTAGAGTTCCGCGCTTGAAGTTTTAGATCTCGCTTCTCCCTAGTTCCCTCCTTGAGAAGGGGGGAACAAAGCCCCCTAGAAAAGAGTTTTAGGAAATCGAGTTCGTAACTTCTAAGAGTAAAAAGTTAGAATAATTTACGATCAATTGCTAGTACAAACCAAACCAAAGACAAAATCTTGAATCGTCGTCTTAAAATCAGGATCGCCAGCAGCAGGCTTCACCGACAAACTCAACCTTACGGGATTTTTGACTCTTCCCAAAGCAAAAAGATTGCCAATATCTCGCCGAAAAAGTTCTGCCTCTGGTAATTGTCCCGTTACCGTACTCGGATCTCCATTCGTCAATGTTGTTATTTCTAAATCGGCGAAATCTTCAAAATTTAGAAAATCATTCCATAGACTAGCTACAGTTAAAGTATCCCAGAAAAATAGTGTATCAAAAACGAAAACACCAGGAGCGGGCAAATTAGCAAATTGAACATTTTTGATATATTGTGCGGGGGCAGTATTACACTGAGAAGGATTATCTTGAATGCGTTGGGCAAAGCCTTGCAAGCGGGCGAAATTTGTAGCATTTAACGGGACGACATCCGCCGGAATTCCTGAATTGAGAACTTTATCTACCGCAGGCGCATCAATCCAAAAATTGACTTCGGCATTATTCAGGGAATTGAAAGCTTTTTTGTGTTCTCCAGTTTGAATATTCTCAAAATTCGTTCCTGGAAATGGTAAATGGTGCGAACCAAAAACATGTTCTCCATCTTGATAGTAAATGTTACCTTCCGTCCAAACTGGAAATGGTTCGTTTAAACGATAATTACCATTAACATCAAAATTATCGGCTTTATTTTCATCCAAAACACCACCCATGTGAATAGTAGAAATAACAGAACTCAAATCGGCAAGTTTGATTTTCTTAGGACAGCCGTACTTGCGAGGATTTTTTTCTATGTAAGAATAGGCTCTTGCTAAGTTAGTTACGGGTCCAACAGTAGCGATTGTCAGTGGATCGTCTTTTTTGTATGCTTCACAGATAGAAGTTGCTAAATAATTAGCCGCTTTCTTTTTCGGATCGATCAGATCTACTTCTCGTAGTTGAAATTGCTCTAAAGCTGCTTGAGCTTGCGGCAGAATATACCTTAAAGTTTCATCGCGAAACGTTCGATTAAACTCGTTCCAGCAGACAAAATCGCGGGGAGACGACACGAATTCTTGATGGAATAGACAAGGTTCTAAAGCTGGTTTACCTGCAAATGGCAACTGTACCCGTACTGGAGTAAATTCAGTTCCAGGGACGGGTTGACCAAAATCGTCAGCCTCGTTCGGTACGTCAATAGTTGTCGCACTTTCATCACAACCAGAATATATTTTTGCATCGCGATATTGAGCGATCGCTAAAACTTTTTGTGTCAGTCCGTCAATCGATCCTGCTTCAGGACTAAAATCGCCTAGCAGCTCTCGTTTTAATTCTGGATAACCTTCAGAATTATTACAATAAGATTCTCCGTGTGCCATCGTGGTGATTCCAATCAGTTTGACTGGCGGAGATTTCTGTTGCGAAGCAAGGGCTAGAGTTAAGATGGCATAATAATCTTCAAACGCGCCATCGTGATCGAAGATAACTCGAATTGGACGATCGCTAGCTATGGCAGAATTTGGCAAGCAAAAAGTAGCGGCAATAGCTGCGATCGCTAATCCAGAAACGAGTTTTTTCAGTTGACAATTTAACATAATTCACTTGTCTGCAAATGGAGACAAGTTAGCACGAGCAAAGATTGTTCTTGGTATCGAATTTTACTCCTACTATTGCGATCGGACTACGCCATAGAAGATCCCCCCAACCCCCCTTTGTAAGGGGGGCTTTGTTCTCTGGTTGTGAAGCAGGGCTTTGTTCCCCCTTTTTAAGGGGGGCTAGGGGGGATCTGCGAAGAATTGAACTCAAGCGCCCGAAATGCATTAAAATCAAATCCTTTGCACCTGACTAGAGTGCATTCACCTCAACTAAAGCATCGCCAACAGCGGCGGCGTGACCCATATCTGCAAACGCAGACGAGGTAGCAGCATTGATGGTATTATTGGCAAGGCTGAGTTTACGCCAATATCCCAAAGGTGCGATCGCCACCCCAGAGCGAGTCATATCGCTGACAATTGCAGGCACTTGGAAAGAACCGCGATCGTTAAATACCTTCACCACTTGACCGTCAGCTATACCCCGCTTAGCTGCATCGTCGGGATGAATAATCACTCTCGGTTCGCCTTGAAGTTTGGCGTGCTTGGGTAAATTGGCAAAACAGGAATTGATGAATTGGTGTGGTTTCGCCGAGAGGAGATTCAACGGATACCGCTTTGCGAGTTCGGGGTTGCTTGCTGCTGATTCCCGTTGTGGCGTGTAGGTAGGTAGAGGATCGATTGGTTCTCCTGGTTGATATTCCTCATATCCCTGACGAAATGCTGGCAAGACGAAGTTACTATCTACTTTTGCGGTAGCCAGAAACTCGCATTTCCCTGACGGTGTGGGAAAATTACCCTCAGCATGGGGAACGAGATCGACTTTCAACTTGCCATACCCTTGCTGTTGCAGCGACTCCATACTCATATCCTGCATGACGGGAGCCGACCAGTCGAGGACTTCCATCGCCAGTTGTTCGTCAGTCAATTTGAAGCATTCTTCCTCAAAACCCATCCGCGCCGCCAAACGGCGGAATAATTCGGTATTGGGGACGGCTTCACCCAAAGGTGCGATCGCGGGTTGGTTTAATGTTACATAGGTATGACCCCAAGAAAACATCAAATCTAAATTTTCAACTTGAGTCGTTGCAGGCAGGAGAATATCAGCGTAGTCGGCAGTATCAGTCATAAAATGTTCGCTGACTACTGTAAATAAATCTTCCCGCGCCAAACCAGCGACAATCTTGTCTTGCTCTGCCGATTGCGTCACAGGGTTGCAGTTGTAAACAAATAGCGCCTTAATTGGGGGTTCGAGACTCAGTTCACCCGTTAGCGCCGCACCTAACTGCCACAAGTTAATTAATCGCGTCCCAGGCTGAATAAATTCAGGGCGATGCACGACTTCCCAACGGATGGGGAAGGGCCACATCGGAGCTTGCAGCAATCCGCCGCCCAAATGTCGCCACGCACCGACTAGGGCAGGCAAACAGCAAATAGCTCGGACACCCTGACCACCACCTGTTTGTTTTTCTAGCGCCACTCCCAAGCGGATTACTGATGGCTGGCTAGATGCATATTCCCTTGCTAGTGTCAAGATATCTGACACGGGGACACCCGTTATTTGGGCAACTTTCTCTGGTGGATACTGGGCAACTCGTTCTTTCAGTTCTGCGTAGCCGAGAGTATACTTTTCTACATACTCGGCATCGATCAGATTTTCGCTAATAATAACGTGCATCATTCCCAAAGCCAACGCCCCATCCGTACCTGGACGCAAGGGGATATGCCAGTCAGACTGATTTGCAGTACGAGTTCGCACGGGGTCAATTGAGACTAATTTCGCCCCGTTTTTACGTGCCTCTTGGATAAATGACCATAAATGCACGTTAGTGCTGAGAGCGTTACAGCCCCAAAGAATAATGTATTTAGAGTGCTTGAATGTATCGGGGTCAGTACCGTGAGTTAGTCCGCAAGTCATCATGTAAGCGGTACTGGTGCAGGAAGCGCAGAAGGTACGTTCGCTAATAGTTGCACCCAAGCGATTGAAGAAAGCATCACCCACAGTTAAGCCATTCAGCAAACCTTCATGTCCGAGATAGCTACAGGGCATAATTGCCTCAGCCCCATATTCGTCAATAATTTGCCCAAAGCGGCTGGCAATCTCATCTAAAGCATCATCCCAAGAAATACGCTCGAACTGTTTGCTACCCTTCGCACCCACGCGCCGCATCGGATAGAGAATGCGATCGCTACTGTAAACTCGATCTAGATAATCGCTCACTTTGCCGCAGAGCGTACCACGGGTAAAGGGATGGTCTGGGTTTCCTTCTACCTTAGTAGCGCGACCGTTTTCCACTGTCACCAACATCGCGCAAGTATCGGGGCAGTCGTGGGGACAAGCACCAAATACGACTGATTTTTCCTTGGCTGACTTCTCACTGGCAGTACTGACCATAGATCTATCTCTGCTAGAGCGAATGTTTAATATCTAAAGATCGAAGCAGTAATTGTGTCGTACTATTTGTAAGCAAATTTACAGTTACTTGCTTGTCTGATGAATCCTTAATCTTTCTTCTGTCACCTTAGCGGGAGAAAAATAGATGGTAAAACTTTCTCTTTCACTGCTAGAGCATGGTTGAGCCACGTCCTGCCGTTACTACTGTTGGCTTCGTCGATGATGAGTGCAATGACTACCAAGACCTGTTTGGCGATGTGCGGACGCAGCGCACCCCGTGGCAGGTGGAACAGATTCGAGCCAGGCGGTTAGAGTCGATCGAACAGTTGGTTGGAGAACGTTCAATCCAGCGCCTGTATTGATGCAACAGGCGATAAAAAAGCCGGAAAAACTACCGATTCTGTTGCCAAGCAATACATTGGTAACTTGGGTAAAACAGATCGTGGAATTGTGTCGGTCAACGCTGATGCAGTCGTAGATAACATCACGTACCCATTGCAATTGAAGATATTCAAACCACGCTCACGACTGCAACCGGGTGATGTATGTAAAAGGCGCGCCCCAATTAGCGGTGGAAATTTTACAAGCACTTGAGGAATGGAAATTCCGCTCTTGTGCTAGTACTAGCAGACAGCTGATATGGAGAAAGTGGAGATGTGATTCACGAATTTCTTCGCTTAAAACTTCCTTGTCTGGTTGCAATTCGTAGTCCTCATGGTGTGCTACTAGTAGTAGCAGGTCAGAAAGTCCATTACAACCGAGCCGCGTGCATCCGTTCAAGCTCTCTCTCATCGACCAGATGAAACTTGCTAGAGAGCGCGAAATTGTCTTTAGCAAAGCCCATCCAATCCGCTACTACAAAATCAGTAAAACAAACAGCCCAACTACAAATCCACTTGAGACTTGGTTTGTGATGACTAATCTACCTAAATCTTGGCAGTTACAATTGGGGAAACGCTATAGCCTTCGCGGTTGGATTGAGTATGGATTTAAACAGGTGAAAAATGAACAGGGGAAGGGCAGATTTTCGAGTCACTGACTATACCAGTATTGAGCGGTGGTGGGAAATAGTTTTGAGTGCCTATTTATGAATTAATTAGTTGGCACGCAAATGACTTTCGCACCCCAGCCCAGACTCGTCATACTCAATCTACTTCAACTTCAACTTTTATTCTGCTAGTGTGACAGAAGAAAGATTAGTATTTGTGAGATCGGAGTTAAAAGCGGCGAGAAAATTCTCGCTATTGAAGAGGTTGCCTTCGGTAGTTTGAGTCAATTCTGTTTGTCCAGAAGGGGAACCGCTACCAAGCGACGTTAGTAAATCTTGTTTGATTTGTTCGGCTAAAGAGTTAATACTAATATCCAGCTCGGTATTGACTTCGCGATCGCTAAAAATGCTTTCATTGATGTCAATACTTGGAGTCGTTGTTGATGACTCGGAATTCCAACCACTACCGAGTAAACTCAAGAAATCTTTCCCGACTCGATCGATCAGCGAGTCAATACCTTGACTAAGTTGGTTGCTATCGGCATCGCTATTATAGAAATTTCCCAAACTACTGGTTAGCAAGCTGTCAACCTCATCGCTAATGGCATTGCGATCGGTAACAAACGTCCAATCGCTATTCCCAATAACTAGCTTCCCATCACCAATATCCTTGAAGCCATTGGCTAAAGGATTACCAATAACTAAGTTATCGTTACCGCTAAATCTGTTGCCATTACCAATCGTTGCATTGCCACTACCGAAATACCAGTTACCATTGCCAATCGTTGCATTTTCACTACCAAAATGCCAGTTGCCATTACCAACGGTTTTGTTGGCATCATCAAAGTACCAGTTACCGTTACCGATGCTTTCATTAGCATTAGCAAAAAGCCAGTTACCGTTACCAATGGTTGCATTCTCAGTTCCAAAATACCAGTTACCATTACCAACAGTAGCGTTATCGTTATTGTAATACCAGTTGCCGTTACCGAGAAGATCGTTGTAACTAGCAAAAAGCCAGTTACCGTTACCAACAACTTCATTACCACTACCATAATGCCAGTTGCCATTGCCAATAGTTCTATTATTAGTAGCACTAGCCGCACTTTCAGGATCGGCTAAATCGGCAAGACTCGTCAGCCAGTCACTATTATTAATAGGTATGGGTAGATTGTTAAAGGCAAGGTTACTATTACTATCGCTAGAAGACGAGTTATTATCAGTGGTTAAACCGTTACCTTTGAAGTATGCGATCGCACCTTGAAGAGTAGTATCGCTACCAAAAGGCGAGTTGCCTTCACTAGAAGAATTAAGATCGATTAATTGCTGCCAGTCTCCATTAGCAAATATCCAATTACCGCTACCAGTAATAGAATTGTTGTTGTCATGGTACGTGCTACTACCACTCGTACTCAGGTTATCAGTATTGATAAAAGGATTGCCACCTCCAGCAAACGGGTTACTATCTTCGCTACCTGTAGGCGGATTATTGCTGTCAGCAGAGGAAGCTGTACTGCCTTCAGGAGGACTACCAATACCGCTAAAGATATTGGTTAAACCTTCTTCGCCTGTAACTTCGCTTAAAGGACCAAATGGCGACTGTTGCAGTAGGTTATTTAAATCGGTAGAGGAAAGATCGTTTTGAGTCGGAACGAGATTATCGCTACTAGTAGTATTGTCTTCGCTAACTAGAGGGCTTTCAGCACTAGTAAATGGATTATCCTCTTCACCTGGATTAACACCACCAGCGAATATATTCCAAAAGTTATCACCAGCAAAAGGATTACCACCGTAAGCTAAATCGCTTTCTGAATTGGGGTTGTCGCTAGCAAATGGATTCTCTGCATTATTGCTATCAGCAGCATCACCAACACCACTAAAAATATTAGCAAGATCCTCAACATCTAAGACTTCACTTAAGCGACCGAACGGCGATTGTAGCAGTAAATCGTTTACGTCGCCCGAGGAACCATTGTTACCTGGTTCAAAAGAGTTAGACTCAGAGGTGGACATGAAGCTACTTCTCCTAATTACTAGTACAGAGTTCTAAGTGGCAAAAATATTCTATATATCCAGAAATTAATTAGTATTAATTGCTAATGCTTTGCGCATTATCTTTGCAAAAAATACTTGTCTTGCTATCAAAGCTGAGTTGCTAAGAGTTAGCACTTGAACTACGAATACAATTGCAAAATTAATTAATACTGTATTTGATACTAAAATAGTCTATACTTCGTAAGACATGATTGTCAGTGACGAATCTTTCGAGCAATTTGTTATTTATTTTTTTCTAATCGATCTAAAATCAATAAGCTGCAAGTCATGATTTGCAGCTTATTGATTATTTTTACTTACGTCCTGCAACGCCTCTAATATGGTTATAGCCAAATTACCGAAGCTGAATTTGTGTCAAGACTGGCTTGGGCTTGAGGAGCATTTAGCAATAAATTATTGTACTCATCGCTATGAGGAACTACGATCGCGTCATTACTAATAGTTAAGACTTGACTCGGAGTAGCTGCACCACTGAAATTCCAATCGCTACCAATCGGATCGGGAAAATTGCCACTATTCTGATTGTTCCCGTCAGCAAAGATATTCCAAAAGTTGTCACCAGCAAAAGGATTGCCACCGTAGAGGAAATCGTTACCCATAGGAGAAATATCCTCCTCGTTGGTATTGCGATCGAACGAATCGCTATTACCAAAAACGTTGCTCGACCTGTCCGGTTCGAGAGCTTCACTGAAGCGACTAGAAGGCGAACCTAGCAAAATATCGCTGTGATTACTCGTGCGATCGCTAGCAGCGCTACTATTATCCAACATACTATGTTATTCGTTTACAAGTGGCAGATTATTTCTGAGTTTTTGCTTTTTGGTTTGACTACCTTTCACTGTGTTGGCAGTACCGCGCCAAACCATTAGGAAAAAAGCTCCAGCAATTAAGGTTCCCAAGCCAGTTTTTATGACATTTTTTGTCAAGTTTAGACTATTGGCTGTATTTTGTGATGCTTGTGCTTGAAATTTCTGCTCAGACTTAGCAATTCCAGCTAGAATTTGACTTTTTAATTGCTGAGGATTTTGAGATGTTGGCGCATTAATTCGTAAATTAAACCGAGACAATGTATCTGTAATTTCTCGATCTGTTTGAGCTTGACTGAGTTGTTGCTTGATAACTTGAAGCTGTGCTGATTGTTGCGCGATTTGGCGATCGCCTCCTTCGTGTATGCGCCAAGCAGAACTGACAATTAAAGGCAGTAGCAATAGAAACAATATGCCAGCTACCAGAGCCGCTCTAGACAAAAACTTGAAAATTTTAAAGTTTTTCTCGCCAATTAAGAGAAATACTAATCCAATTAATGGCACAGGCGATCGCTCAACCAGATGGCTTGCCATTTGAAACTCCCACGCAGGATTGGTAAAACCTGGAGGAATAAAAATACTAATAATATCTAAAAGTGACAAAGCCAATAAGACATAACCAGCTATGCGAAAAAGCGGACTAAACCAAAATTCTTCACTACTAGATTGAGACATGAAAATTTACCTTTTTGAAGTCAAAAGTTAAAAGTCAGAAATCAAAAAATTAGAAATCAGGTATTGTAGGAGCGAGTCAATTATCGTACACACTCACTAAGTTATCAGTCATAATGAACTCGCGAAACTGAAGGAAATATGTCTTGGCAGTACCATCAATTAATGAATGTCTGCTAGTACGAATTGCTGATTCTATGTCGTAACTTTTGTCTACTAGATACAGTGCAAAAGCGGCATTTAAAGTGACGAGATCGACCAGTGCTTTTCGTCCCTGTCCGCTAAGAATAGCGAGAAATTCTGCGGCGTTATCTGTAGCATTGCCTCCAGCTAACTCCGATTCTGGGACGGTTTCCATACCAAAATCTTCAGGCACGATTTGCTTTGTACTGATGCGATCGCCCCGTACTTCTATAACTTGAGAAGCACCCGCTAAGGTGATCTCATCTAGTCCATCCGAACCAGTAACAACTAAAGCCTCTATCCCTAATTCCATTAAAGTTTCTGCAATAATTTGCGCTACTGCTGGATCGCCACAACCGACAAGTTGATGTTTGGGTTGGCTGGGATTGAGTAATGGTCCTAGTAGATTAAACACAGTAGGATAACCGACTTCAGCTCTAGCAGCTGCGATTGCCTTAAAAGCTGGATGCCAATCCCGGGCAAATAGAAAACTCAGCCCAGTCGTCGCTAAACTTTCAACAGCCTGCGCTGTCATCGCTGTTAGAGAAATTCCCAAAACTTCCAGCAGATCGCAGGAACCGTTAGGTTTAACTGAGCCTCGATTACCGTGCTTAGCAACTCGAATCCCCAAAGCGGCGACAATAAATGCTGCTGTGGTAGAAACGTTATAGCGCGGTCGGCGCACCCCGCCAGTACCGACAATATCGAGATCGACATGACCGAAGTTTGCTCGCCGCCTTCTGTCCCAAAGGACATCGCGATATCCCAGGAGTTCTTGAGTTTGGGCATCGACTACTGGTCGAGTTTGCAAAAAGCTGACAATTTCATTGAACTCAGCTTCACCCGACAAGAGATATTCCATCACCTGACGTGCTTGTTCTCGCGATCGCGGTGTTTGCATGTGATTGGTAGTTGGTAATTGGTAATTGGTAATTGGTCGCTAGTCACTAGTCACTAGCCACCAGCCACTCCTCACTCCTCACTTTCCACTGACAACTGGTAACTGATAACTGTTAACTGATTCTTTAGTCCAGCGATTCATGGCTTTACCGACAACGGCGAGTTCTTGCATCAAGGAATCGAACCGTTCTGGAGTAAGTGATTGAGGTCCATCGGATAAAGCTTTGGCGGGATTGGGATGGACTTCGATCATTAACGAATCCGTACCTGCTGCGATCGCTGCCATTGCCATTGAGGGAACGTACTCGGCTTTACCTGTACCGTGGCTGGGATCGATCGCGATTGGTAGATGGGTGAGCGATCGCAACACGGGAATAACTGATAAATCGAGTGTATTCCGTGCATACTGGCGATCGAAACCGCGAATACCCCGTTCGCAGAGAATCACATTTGGGTTTCCTGCTGCCATGATATATTCGGCTGCCATCAGCCACTCTTCAATCGTGGCTGACATTCCCCGCTTGAGGAACACCGGTTTGTCCTGCGCTCCCACCTTCTTGAGTAGGGGAAAATTCTGCATATTTCTCGCCCCTACCTGCACGATATCTGCTACCGCTGCCACCTTTTCCAGATCGGCAGTGTCCATCACTTCAGTAATAATTCCTAAACCCGTTGCATCGCGGGCTGCAATAAGTAAATTTAAAGCACTCTCCCCATGTCCTTGAAATGCATAAGGGGATGTACGAGGTTTGTAAGCACCACCGCGCAGGAACTTTGCGCCTGCTGCCTTGACTCTTTGAGCAGTATAGACGATCATTTCTTCGTTTTCTACCGAGCAAGGACCTGCGATCGTTACGAGCGGGTGGTGTTCCCCAAAAGGGACGAAACCATTTGGAGTTGACACAACGACTTCGCTAGGTTCACCATGACGAAACTCGCGGCTGACGCGCTTGAATGGTTGTTCGACCCGCACGACTTGTTCGATCCAAGGACTGAGTTCTTGGACTCGGAACGGATCTAATTCAGCTGTGTTCCCAACTAGACCGAGAACAATTTTGTGTTTGCCAACACTTTTTTCTACTTTCAAACCCCAACTGCTTAATTCCTCAGAAATGCGAGCGATTTCCTCTTCTGGAGTACCGCTTTTCATTACTACGATCATATTTAATCTTCCTGTTAATTTGTTAGTTATCAGTGACTAGTGGCTGGTGACTAGTGGCTAGTGAAGAAAGGATGTGGGGTGTGGGGTATAGTGGATTGCTGGCTGGTCACTGGTCACTGCTCCCTGCTCCCTGCTCCCTGCTCCCTGGGCTCCCTCAGCTCTCTTCTAACTCCCAATCCCTAACTTCACGACAGTTTGTACGTCCTTATCGCCACGTCCAGAGCAGTTGATGACAATACGCGGACTGCCACTTAATTGCGGACAGAGAATATCTAAATAGGCGATCGCGTGGGCAGTTTCTAGAGCTGGAATAATCCCCTCTAGTTGAGCCAAATTCTTGAATGCATCTAGTGCTTGTGCGTCCGTGACGCTGTAATATTCGCCGCGTCCGATATCCTTTAAATAGCTATGTTCGGGACCCACACCAGGATAGTCTAGTCCAGCGCTAATTGAATGTGCTTCTACAACTTGACCGTCTTCATCTTGCAGTAAGTAGCTCATTGCACCGTGCAACACGCCGACTCGTCCTTGCGTGAGAGTTGCTGCGTGTTTTTCCGTGCTGACTCCTTCCCCAGCTGCTTCAACTCCAATTAACCGCACTGTTGGTTCGTTGACAAACTCGTAGAACATTCCAATTGCGTTAGAACCTCCTCCGACGCAGGCTAAGAGAATATCTGGCAACCCGCCCCATTTTTGCTGACATTGGGCGCGAGTTTCCGTACCAATAACAGCATGAAAGTCTCGTACCATCATCGGATAGGGATGAGGTCCAGCAACGGAACCTAAAATATAATGAGTTGATTCTACGTTTGTGACCCAATCCCGAATTGCCTCCGAAGTTGCATCTTTTAACGTTCCCGTACCTGCCTCTACTGGGCGCACCTCCGTCCCCATCAGCCGCATCCGAAATACATTTAGGGCTTGCCGTTCCATGTCGTGAATGCCCATGTAGACGATGCACTGCAACCCAAAGCGAGCGCAGACAGTAGCAGTTGCAACCCCATGCTGACCCGCTCCCGTCTCGGCAATAATTCTTTGCTTGCCCATCCGTTTTGCTAATAAAACTTGAGCGAGAGCATTATTAATTTTATGAGCGCCCGTATGGTTTAAGTCTTCTCGCTTTAAATAGATCTGCGCTCCCGTGCCATCGGGTCGCTGGTAGTGTTGGGTCAGACGCTCGGCAAAATATAAAGGGCTGGGTCTGCCAACATAGTCATGCAGTAGTTGTTGCAACTCAGCCTGAAAGCTGGGATCGACCCGATATTGCGCGTAGGCTGCTTCTAGTTCGGTTAGTGCAGGCATTAATGTTTCCGGCACGTACTTACCACCGAAACGCCCAAACCGACCCAAGGAATCGGGTTGTACTTGTGAAAGATTATTAGTTTCTTTGATGCTAACCACGGTTTTTATTGGTAATTGGTAGTTGGTAATTGGTAGTCGCTTCTCCGCCCCTCTGCTCCTCTGCCCCTCTGCTCCTCTGCCCCTCTGCTCCTCGCTCCTCGCTTCTCACAGAAATTGCTGATTTTAGTTCTCGACATAATTGAGCGATCGCCTGCAATCCTTCAGTTGAGTTTGCGGCTGCTAAATGTTTGACAAAGGCACTACCGACGATCGCCGCATCTGCGCCCCAATCTTTGACCTGACGTGCTTGTTCGGCTCCAGAAATCCCAAAAC
Organism: Chroococcidiopsis cubana SAG 39.79; assembly: GCF_003991895.1. Taxonomy (NCBI): domain Bacteria; kingdom Bacillati; phylum Cyanobacteriota; class Cyanophyceae; order Chroococcidiopsidales; family Chroococcidiopsidaceae; genus Chroococcidiopsis; species Chroococcidiopsis cubana. The sequence continues at coordinate 76,816 of NZ_RSCK01000010.1, read as the reverse complement.
CAACACCAATCGGTTTATCGGTAATGCGGCGCATGTCTGTTAGCAGAGTTTTTACCCGTTCTTGTAAGTGCGATCGCACTCCCGTTACACCCGTAACGCTGACAAGGTAGATAAAACCTTGCGATTGACGAGCGATCGCGGCTATCCTTTCGGGAGAGCTAGTAGGTGCTACGAGTAAGGTGGTCTCAATGCCAGAATCAGCCGCAGCTTGAATTAACTCTGTCGCTTCTTCTAGAGGTAAATCCGGCACGACTAACCCCCGCACCCCAGCGCTGGCAATTTGTTGGCAAAAGGCACGAACGCCTCGGTTTAAAATCGGGTTGTAGTAGGTAAATAAAATCAACGGTGCTTTGAGATTGGGGCTGACAGTTGCTACCATTTCTAGCACCTGCTCTAAGCGCGTACCTCTTTGCAACGCACGGGTTGCCGCTGCTTGAATTACAGGTCCATCAGCCAGTGGATCGGCATAGGGAACGCCCAACTCGATAAAATCCGCACCATTGCGATCGAGAGTATATAAAGCTTCAGCCGTCGTTTCTAAGTAAGGATCGCCAGCTGTAATAAAAGGAATCAAAGCACACTCTTGGCGGCTACGTAGAGATTGGAAGCGATTTGAAATTATTTGGGTCATGGGTAATAGGTCATGGGTAATAGGTAAGTCGTAAGTCGTAAGTCGTAAGTCGTAAGTCGTAAGTTAGAAGTACCTAACAACTAGCAACTACCAATTACCAACTACCAGTCTTAGTATTCAATAAACTACGTACAGCTTGTTCTACATCGGGTTGTTTAACGAGTGACTCTCCGACTAGAACTGCACGAACGCCAGCGTTGGCAACCAGGGATAAATCTTCAGCTGTATGTAAGCCAGACTCGCTGACAACGGTAATGCCCAAATCGCTAATTTGTTGCCGACGCTGTGCCATTAGTAGCCGTGTTGTTTCCAAATCGACGTGAAAGTTTTCTAGGTTGCGATTATTAATTCCAATCAGGCGCACATCGGATAGTGCTAGTACGCGATCGAGTTCGTCAAGTGTGTGTACTTCAACTAAAGCAGTCATGCCCAATTCATGAGCAATTTTTAAAAAGTTTTGCAAACTGCTATCTGATAAAATGGCTGCAATTAGCAATACTGCATCTGCTCCAGCAGCTCGCGCTAGATAAATTTGATACGGATCGATAACGAACTCTTTGCATAATAGCGGTAGTGCCACACTTTGCCGAATTTTCCGCAGATTGTCAAAACTGCCTTGAAAGAATTTGCGATCGGTCAAAACTGAAATACAGGTTGCGCCGCTTTGTTCGTATGCTTGGGCAATTTGTACCGGATCGAAGTCAGCACAGATAACTCCTTTACTTGGCGATGCTTTTTTGACTTCGGCAATCAAACTTGGTTGGCGATCGCTTTGCTCGATCGCCATCAAAAAGTCTTCTGCCCACGGTGTATCGTTGACCTGTTTTTGCAACTCAGCTAATGGCATATCTGCTTGTAGTTGAACAATTTCCTGCTGTTTATGCCACACAATTTCAGCCAAAATATGACGCGATTTACTGTTAGATGCAACCTGATGATTGATTTCGATAGTAGCCATTGAGAACTCGGTTGTGAGGGATAAGTCAAAGTCAAAAGTTAAAAGTTAAAATTAGTTACTAGCTACTCGCAATTACCCATTAACCATTACCCAACAACAACAGATTTTGATGCTTGAAGATTGGCATAGTTGCCAACAATATTTTTGACAATTTTTAAGCCGATGTCGCTGTTTAGGGTCATGATTGATTCGGGATGAAACTGAACTGCGGCAATTGGCATTTCTCGATGCTCGATGCCCATAATTACATCATCATGAGAAATTGCTGTAACTTTTAAATCTGGGGGTAAGAGTTTCGGTAGCGCAAATAATGAATGGTATCTACCGACTTCAAAGGATGTGGGTAAGTTCTCGAACAAATGAGACTCTGAATCTGTAACAAAAACGCGAGAAACTTTGCCGTGTTGAGGATAATTCAGTACTCCTAGTTCTCCGCCAAAAGCTTCGACAATTCCTTGTAGTCCCAAACAAACGCCAAAAATCGGAATTCGTCGATTGACGCAGGCTAAAACTGTTTCTGGAACGCGAAAATCCTTGGGTCTACCAGGACCGGGCGAAAAAACTACCAAATCTGGACGCTCGGTGTCGAAAAATGTTTCGCTAAAGCCGTGGCGTAGCGTTTTGACGATCGCCCCAGTTTGACGAATGTAGTTGGCGAGGGTGTGAACGAAAGAGTCCTCGTAGTCAATCAGCAGCACGTATGGACGCTGTTGCGGGCGATCGCTTATTAATTCTTTTATTTCACTTGACAAATCGTTACCGATTTGCTGGGCGCGGTTGATGGTTTCAAACATGGCAGCAGCTTTCGTAATAGTTTCTTGCGCTTCTGCCTCTGGAATTGAGTCATACAAGACGGTAGCGCCAACTCTGACTTCGGCGATCGCATCTTGCAATCTAATCGTGCGTAAAATCAGCCCTGTATTCAAGTTACCGTTGAAGTTTAACCAGCCAACTGCACCACCATACCAACGCCGAGAACTAGGTTCGTGCCGTTCGATAAACTGCATTGCTGCACGCTTGGGTGCGCCTGTCACCGTTACTGCCCAAGTGTGCGTTAAAAAGGCATCTAAGGCATCAAATTCCGGTCGCAGTTGTCCTTCTACGTGATCGACTGTATGAATTAGATGACTGTACAATTCGATTTGGCGGCGACCGATCACTTGCACCGATCCAGGTTCGCAAATCCGCGATTTATCGTTGCGATCGACATCAGTACACATCGTTAGTTCGGCTTCATCTTTGCGGGAGTTGAGCAACTGACGAATTTGTTCCGCATCTTCAATCGCATCCTGTCCGCGCTCGATCGTGCCGCTAATCGGGCAGGTTTCAATATGCTTACCTTCCACCCGCACGAACATTTCTGGAGAGGAACCAATTAAATATTCGTTACCTAAGTTAAAAATAAATCCGTAGGGACTGGGATTGACTTGCTGTAATGTTTGAAATAATTGAGCCGGAGATGCTTCGCAAGCAGCAAAAAAAGTTTGGCTGGGAACAACTTCAAATAGATCGCCTCTTTGAAAGTATCCTAGTGCTTCTCGTACCAGTTGAGCATATTCACCAGGGGCGCGATCGCAATCTTGGGTTGGAGTTAGATGTTGACCCTTGTAGTCCATAGATTCACCTGTACGCGGTAAACCTCTGGTGCTGCTGTTGTCTATCTCAAAATCATACTGATAGCGAAACGCCGTTTGTTGATAGCGATCGACAACGACGAGTTCATCTGGCAAATATAATACTAAGTCTCGTTGGTCTGTGGGACGAGAATGCAACTTTGGCATTGACTCAAACTGAAATACCAAATCGTAGCCGAATGCACCATACAAGCCTAAGCGATCGTCTTCGCTACTGTGGAAAGTATGTAACAACCGACGAATTACGGTGAAAACAGATGGTTGCCTGCTGCGTTCTTCCTCGGAATATATTCTTTCGGCTAATTTAACCGTGCCAACAATACAATTGTTTTCTAGCTGGACTGTTTCTAATTGTGCGTCTTCAGATAGACGCGCTGCCAAATATGGTAATAAAACCACGCCGCGATCGTTATGCGCCCTCAGAGTAAAAGTATTCTCGCGGGTAGCAAGTTCCAAGGGTGGATTGACAAAGCCAATCGCCCATCGCTTGTAACGCCCAGGATACTCATAGCTACTCGTCAATACCCCTCCCCGCTGAGAATTGAGTTGCAATAACACCTCTGCGATCGCAGAATCGACCGGAATCTCGGTGGTAGAGTAAGAAATGCGAATACCGCCTTCGGTTTTATAGCAATGGGAATCAGGTATCATACGGAGAGCTAAAAGATATTTGGGATGCAAACAGGGATTGATGGAGTGGCTAGTGGCTAGTGGAGCCAGTGGCTAGTGGCTGGATTTTTTTCTAGTCACCAGCCACTAGTCACTCTCTACTGATAACTAACTTTTATTTTGTCCGTTAGAGAAAAGCTTATAAAAATCCAGCAAGCCTTACTATGAGAATTGTTTCGATAGGCTTGCGATTTTTTTCGATCTTGCTAAAACAGGACTTTCACTAGAAGAAATCAGGCATCCAGGGTGATGAATTAGCAAATAAAGCCGTTGCTGTGGCGATCGCTGATTCCGTAGCCTGGAGATATCCCATTTGCTGTAGTTGCTGGGGAGTGAATAAGTTTGTATACAACGGTGCTAAACCGCGTACGTCTAACTTCATCTCACCTTTACCACCTCTTGTCACCTCACCCCGTCCGTTGGCTACAGACAGAATAAACTTGCCCTGATTTGCGTCTAACAGATCGTCTTGGACTTCTAAGTGCAACTCTGATTCGACACCAGAGGGATAACCCCGTGCGGCTAGAGCTTTTTCTACATTAATAATTCGCAATACCCAACGCTCAACAAACTTGGGGTCGAGGGTTTGCTCTGGTAGTAATAAGCTCAAAGATTCAACTACAGAACCTCGCCACTGTACCTTATTGACCATTGAACGATGTTTAGCAAGAAAAGCCCAAAAACTTTTAGCTGCTGCTGTGGTAAGAATAACCCAGTCTCTCACCACCAAATAGGATTCATTTTCTCCTCGGCGTTGCCGAAAGATAATATAACCTTGGGGTTGGTCTAATGAACCTAGCAAATAAGCATAGATGGTTTCTTTTTCATCTGGCTGCATCAGTCTTTGCCAAATCGCTTGATGACGTTCGAGATTACCATTATTTGACTTTGCCTGCTGCTGATAAAGCTTTTGCCATTCAAAGTTCTCTAGTGCTACAGGTATAGCAGGTAGCGGCTGCTCTATTATCTGAATACTCTGAGTTGGAATTTCCCAGCTACAATAGCTTCCACCTTGTTCGTAACCAGCTTTTCTGTATAAGCGTTGCGTAGCTGGATAAAGTACCGAAAGCGGCATTCCACTCTCATGCAGTTCCCGTACTACATTTTGCATCAGAGCGATCGCTGCCCCCGATCCCCGATGTTCTGGCGCAATCCCCACGGCTGCAATGCCTGTCATCGGCACGCAGAGACCACCATACCACTGTCCCATCGGCAGCAGCCCCAAACCTCCCACAACTTCTTTGGCTTGCCGGATAACGCGAAAATTGTCTACGCCAATCCTGTTAAGGTATGGCTCCGTATCGCTGGGAGAGCCGATAAAACATTGTTCGACAATCTGCCCCAGTTGCCGCTTCTCTATCTCATCTGCCAGCTTGCCGTAGGTGAACTCATGAATCATGAGTTTGTTACTAGCCTGCAACAAACTACAATTATACTACATAAGGTAGCAATGCCCATCCTACGTGTATTTCATCGCAATTCTCGGTTGTGTGGATGACATTTGTAGGGGCGCTTTCTCTGTGCGCCCCTACCAGACGTGCATTGCATCCAATTGAGAACCGCTATCAAAAATCAAAGAGCAATGCCCATCCTACGTGTATTTCAAAAATCAAATAGCGATTATATCTATCAACTCAAAATACTTCTATAAGCATCTACATATTCTTGTTTCATTGCTGCATACATCTGCTCTAATTTATTTTCTCCCGATGTATGAGCATTAATCGCTACATTGACAACCTCGGCTAAATCTTTTTCCAATCCCAACTCATCGAGTGATAATACGAGTGTATCTTTGCTCAGAAGTTGCATAACTCCTACTATTTTCTGTTTGTAATAACTTCCAGAGTAAATTCCCACAGTAGGAATATTAAACAGAGCTAGGATTATATTAAAGTGGTAAGCACAACCGATTCCTACACGAGCGCCAGCCAAGCGACTTAAAAAACTGCGCCATCCCTCTTCATAAGGATCGCGAATAACTAAACTATTTTGATAACAGCGATCGAGGATTTCGAGTAAGTTGCGATCGCCTGGACCCGGTTCTCTACCAAAACAAAAGTATTCTGGTTGAGAATTTTGATTATCTAGTAACTGTTTAAGATAGTTCTCTAAACTGATTTTAATTAAATTGTAGTTATAGTCTGGAAAAGATTTCAGATTAATAGCTGTAATAGGATTTGAACTATAATTGTAATTGCGTTGCTCGAATTTTAGCTGAGCGAGTGTAGGCAAAAGCAAAATAACATCGTCGCCTAAAACTTTAGTAGCTACGTTAACTTTCAAATTTTTAATTATCGACAAAGACTCCAGTTCTCTCACAAACAAATAATTAAACTTTTGGACAAAAAGCTTAAAAATTAAGAGACTTGCTCTACTTTTAAAAGGTCCTAAACCCAAACCCGTACCAATAACTTTTAGATGAGGATTGAAACTGCGTGCTAAGCTAATAGTTATGTATTCGTAAATAATCACCTCTAACCAACGTTCGTTAAGATATCCTCCGCCTATGTAGTGAATGACATCTAGTTGCTTTAAAAAATTAATATATTCTTTGGTAAACAGAGCTTTTTGAAATAATTTATATGAAATGATGTCGGTAAAAATAATAATTGCGATCGCCACTAATTGACAAAAGCTGAAAAAACGCGATTGTTCTAACCATTCTCCTCTCAAAACATGTCCGAGGAGTTGGTGTACGACTAAGGGAAATTGAATCGGTATTCGCAACTGTTCTAGTTTCAAGTTAATTCGGTAAATGATATCCGACCACTCTACCGAATGCTTTAACTCTAAATCGCTATCAAATTTGAGTTGCGATCGCGATTCAAAATTTTTCGAGCCATATAATTCTAAATTTTCTCGGGTTAGTCTCAGATGCTTGCTGAAAAATTCTAGAGTTGAGATGAGTAAAAGATCGTCTCCAAAGTTATATAAATTGTAAGCACCTCTGAGATAAATCTTTTTCTTTTGATTCATAAAGATGCTTCCCCCAGTTTATTTGGGGGTTATAGAGGAGCGAATAATAAGAATTTAAAAGATATTATTCTTAATAAAATTACCCAATGGCTTATCTTTGATTCCTTGCCACAAGGCTGTATTTTTTAGCTTGGTACGTAATTCCAAACTTTTATCGTGGCTCACTTTACGAATTACCGCCATACCGTAATTAACTGGACTTGTCTTGACTTCCATTAACTCAAAATGAGGAGAAGTTTTAATGTATTTATCGATAACATATCGAGGACCATCCCAGTTGCAATATTCTGGATAAATGTCATGCAACACGATATATCCGCCAATCGCTACATGAGGGTAAAAAAGTAGAAAATCTTTTTCGCATCCTTCTTTAGTATGATCTCCGTCAATATAGATAAAATCTATAGGTTCGCTCAGAATTTCATGAATTCTTTCTCCTACGGCTACAGAGTTCGATTTATGAAACTTAACTCTATGCGCTAGTTGGGCATTTGCTACAGAATTTTGAGCGTATTCTAGTGGATTAGGTAAGTAGGCACGATGATAGGGGGGAGCGGGTATGATATCCTCAAATAGATCGATTGAATTAATCTTTCCCGCGCCTCCAGTTTGTTCTAATCCAGCAGCTAGCCAAATTGTAGAAATTCCCGTGAAACAACCAATTTCTACTACATTTTTTGGGGCAATATTGCCTGTAAGAGATTTTAAAAACTCTCCTTGCGATGGCGAAACAGAAGCAGGATAAGTAAATTTTTCCCGATACATTTTAACTAGAGTTTCTGCCCACGCATCAGGACTATTTTGTAAGTACTCTGGTATTTCGTAACCGAGACTCTCATCGTTAATACCTGGAAATAATTCCTCAATTAACTGCTGAACTTCATTTTTTTGTAAATACAATTGTCCGCTAATTTGATGTTGCTTTAAGTTCCTATCTGTAGCAATTTGAGCAATACGATCTGGCGTAATTTGAAATCTATGAGATAAGTGTTCGAGCGAATACAGATCGTTCGTGACAGATTCTACAGCCATAGTTATTTTCCTAAGTAAATTAAGACTTAAATTATTTGCGTATTAGAGAAGGTATTAGCCGAAGTTGTAGACCAATCAGCATTAACTAAAAACTTGCAGAGGTTAGGAATACCCGGATTACCCGTACCAAAGAAATCACCTCCATCTACGCTAACATTCGCAGCGTCTTCTATGTGGTCGAGTACTTCTCTATCGGCGTGAGCTAGATGTAATGTTACCCGATACATACCTTGAACTAAAGGAAAATTCTTAACCCGGCATAAAATATAACCTCGGTCGGAATTCAGCGTGAGGTTATGATTTGTAAAAGTACTTTTTAATAAAATGACTCTAACGCCGCGCTCGTCAATCAAATCTACACAAACAACGACGTTATTCAAACGCTCTCCTGTATTATTTGAATAGCCAATTGCAAAATCATAGTTTTTTCCCGATTGTAATGCTGGTTCTTCTTCGCCTTGTTCGTTTAAAAGTTTAAAACTAGAAACTCTTATTCTTCCCGAGCCACTCCGATCTCTTCTTTGACTTAAGGGAAGTTCTTTAGCTGTACCGTAAGCTTTTTCTAGGTAAGCTCTGACAACTTCTTCAGAACTAGCATTTAAACTAACAATACCAGATTCAAGTAAAACACCTCGATTGCAGAGAGATTCTACCGTACTCATGCTGTGACTGACGAATAAAATTGTCCGTCCTTCTCTGGCAACATCTCCCATTTTTCCCAAGCATTTTTTCTGAAACTGCACGTCGCCGACTGCCAGTACTTCGTCTACAATTAAAATTTCTGGTTCTAAGTGAGCCGCAACCGCAAAAGCCAGCCGCACGTACATCCCAGAAGAATAGTATTTAACTGGAGTATCTAAAAATTTCTCGACTTCAGCAAAGGCAACAATTTCATCAAATTTCTGTTTAATTTCAACTCGACTCATGCCTAAAATAGAGCCGTTGAGAAAAATATTTTCTCGACCTGTAAGTTCATGATGAAATCCCGTTCCTACTTCCAAAAGACTCGCGACTCTCCCTTGAATCCAAATCTCTCCTTTGGTAGGTTCGGTAATTCGGCTCAACAGCTTCAAAAGTGTAGATTTTCCCGCGCCATTGCGACCGACAATTCCTAAAACATCGCCTTGTTTCACTTCAAAAGAAACACTTTTTAAAGCCCAAAATTCTTCTTTAGCTAAACTATTAGCTGTAGATTTTGCTAAAAATTTATGTTTGATAGATTTGGCAGTACTAGCGATCGCATCCCGTAAAGTTGAGTTTGGCTGCTGATGGCTGATGAGATATTTCTTTCCTAAATCTTCTACCCGTAATACAATATTAGACACGCTCTCAACTCCTTGGGTTACCTTTCTTAAAATTGCCAGCCTTTGTCAGAGCCGCTTCAGTTACTCCTACTTTAATCAAAAACTATGCTAAGTAGCGGCTCTGACACCCTCATTTAGAGTCTCTCCTTCAATCCCATAAATAGTAAGGCTGGCAATTTTAAGTAAAAGCATGAAACCCCCACTAAATAACATCTGCGAAAGTACGTTCGGTTTTCCGAAAGTACCAAATGCCGCTGGCTAAAAGTACGGCAACTAATATTGTAGATAGAATAAATCCAGGTAAATAAATGGTTGATGTGCCGCTTAACGTTGCCCAACGAAAGCCATCAATCACCCCTACCATTGGATTTAACGAGTATAGCAAGCGCCATTTTTGCGGGATAATGCTACTACTGTAAGCGACTGGCGAAATATAGAAACCAAACTGAACGATAAACGGTACGATGTGCCGAAAATCTCGGTATCTAACGTTTAACGCTGCTAACCACAATCCACCACCAATTGCAGCGGCGATCGCGATCGCCGTAAAAAATGGTAGCGTTAAAATTCGCCAATCTGGGACAAAATTGTACCAAATCATCAACGCTAATAGCAGCATCCCAGAAATTAATAAATCTACGAAACTCACAATCACCGAACTAGCCGGAACAATTGCCCGAGGAAAATAAATTTTAGAGACTAAATTAGCATTATTAATTAAACTGAGGCTAGACTCTGATAAAGAGTTAGCAAAAAACTGCCAAGGCAACATGGCAGCAAATACAAGCAGTGGATATGGTACGCCACCAGAAGGTAGTTTTGCTAAGTTTCCAAAAACAAATGTAGAAATTAACATTGCTAAAAATGGTCGAATTAACGCCCAAGTAATGCCAATCGCTGTTTGTTTATAACGGACTAAAATATCTCGCCAAGCTAAGAAGTAAAATAATTCGCGATAGCGCCATAAATCTTGCCAATATAATGCTTCCGTGCGTCCTGCTTTAATTGTTAATTCTTGCGGTTTCGTCTGCATACTGTCGCTTCTTCATTTCCTATTTTGATTCTTCAAGCTTGAGATATTGTTGCCAAAAACTCATGGAAGTCAATTCAGGCGCAGCAGTTTTCCATTCTCTAACAATCGCCGACCATTTTCTAGTACTTATAATGACAATCTTAAGCCAGCGTATTATTAAGTTAATTCCAATTGGCTTATCTAATTCGTTTTGTAATAAACAACTATTTTCTTCTCGATAAATAGTCACTTTCTTTTTCCTAAAAACGCGACTAATCGTCCCAGCATGAGCGCTGTTTTGCCAAAGCATGACTTCGCCGTCGCTATGAATAAAATTTGGAAGTAAATGACCGTTAATCGTCAATAAACTTGCTAATTTCTGCCAAATTTTAGCTTTCGTTCTGGGTGGACTAAGCTCAGTATCCAGATAATAGTTTGGCTGTAAAGTTTGAGTCTTGTAACTTTTGCTCAATTGAACTATTTCTTGGTGTAATTTTTCGGGAGAGTTCTTTTTGAGAAGATTTGGTCCTTGAAGGTAATCTTCAAAAGCTCTGACTATCATCTCGGCATAATTGTATTCAAATATTAATAGCGCGTAAATTAAATCTTGAGTAAATTTAAACAGCGTGTTCGTATACTTTATAGTTCCATAAATAGTTCGTGCAATCAGATTATTGCGAGTGTAGTAATAACCATCCCATACGATAACTTTGCTATAAAATGGTTCGTGCCAAGCAGCAATAGATGGAAATGCTACAATCTGCTTACCCAGCCGCCTTTTTATCCTGAGACCGAATTCCATGTCATCTATCTTAATAAAGAAAGGTAGGAGAAATCCGATTTCCTTAACAAACTGACTGGGGACAGCGAAAAACCAAAAACCCCCGTAATCTATATCATCTTCTGATAAGAGTAAGTTCAGAGAATCAGTTTTTTGGAGTTCGAGATTGTGCTTAAGAGGAGCAACGCGAAACGGTGCTTTCTTAAAGCTTTGCGGGTCTTTATCGTATGCGGCTCCAGCCTCATATAAAATATGTTTTTTATATAAATCCAGCATACTACCAGCAACAGCAAAATCTTCTTTAGCGTATTCGTAAATGCCAAATAAACGATAGATTGCCTCTGTATCTAGTAAGATATCGTCGTCCATTAATAAAAGATGAGTGTAGCAGTCGGATTGTAAAGCTGTCACCATTCCTTTTGTAAAACCACCACTCCCTCCCAAATTTTCATTTGGAATTAACTGAAGTTTGGTATCAGGGAAATCATCTTCATTTAAGGTTTGACCGTTATCAACTACAAAGATTTGCCAAGACTTATTCGCTAATAAAAGATCTTGAAAAATTGTCTTGACTGTATTTTTGATATATGCTTCTTTTTTAAAAGTACAACTAATAATTGCCAGCGAGATATTTCTCACAGGTTGTTCTTCAGTGACGATCGCTCCCTCTATAAATATGCCGCGATCGCTCAAGCACTGAATTTCTAAATAAATTCTGCCTTGAGGTGTATGACTTTGCTGGAGAGTAGGTAAGGCAATTTTAACGCCATCTGTCATTTGGCACTGTTTGAATATCTCTTGTCCGAGTAATTCTCGCTCTCGTTCGTACCCTTCTCTATAAACTGAAACTTGAAAATCACCATTTAGTCTCAACAAATAGTAAAGCGAATTTAGATTTGTATATTTAGCATAATAGCTTTCATAAAAAGAATTGAAATAAGAGTTAGTTGAAACAATTTCATTCTGCGCCAGAGCGATCTTTCCTGTCTCGCAGTCTACATCAATACCTTCAGTTTTACTGCTGGCAAAGTATAAGTTGAAAGTGTCCTCCGTTTTCGGAAAATTAATACGATTTACTACGTAGTACATACATCCTCTATCGGCTTAGAAATTTCGGTTTTGCTCAAATGAATTTTAAACTACTAAATCCTGATGCTCAGATTTTTCTAAGCTCGATTTTTCTAAATTGAGATATCGCCGCCAGAATTGCAAAGAGGTCAGTTCTCTTCTTGCCTGCTGCCATTCTCTCGTTACCTTCGACCATTCAATTCGACTTTTCATTGCAATTGCAATCCATCGAACTAGCAACTTGATTCCCCTCGATTTGTCAAGCTCATTTCGGTATAAACATTGACCTCCTTCTTTAAAGATGAGAATTCTTTTCTTTCTAAAGGCTCGCGATCGCCGATCTGCATGTTCGGCTGTTTGCCATAGTAATACATCTTTGTCTTGTGTAAAAACGTTAGGGAGAAAATGACCGTTGAGAGTTAATAAACTGACAATTTTCTCCATGAAAGTAGCCGTCGAGTCTTGTTCTGTTTGGCGGTGGGATGGTAAGTTATGATATTGGATATGTTGAGTTTGACAACTACGATCGAGTTTAACAATTTGACTGTGCCACTGTTCGGGATCGGCGTGCTGAAGAATTTTTGCCCCTTGAAGATAATCTTCAAAAGCTTGAATAAGCATTTGAGCGTTTTTATAGTCAAAAACTAACAAACTGGAAACAATAGCTTTCGTAAAATGTGCGATCGCATCTGCATACCTTAAAGTTCCATGCATGGCTTGAACGATCGAGTCGTTCCGGTAATAGTAATAGTTCCAAATTGAAGATTTCGCGAAAAAAGGTTCGTGCCATACCGCAATCCCAGGAAAAGCTACAATTACATCGTTGCCAAACCTCTCTTGAACTCTCAAACAAAATTCAGTGTCATCTACCTTAAGGAATAAAGGTAAGAGTAACCCGACTGATTCAAAAATTGTTCGCGGGACGCTCAAAAAGTAGAAACCTGCCGAATCTATCGGTTCTGTTTCGACGAGTAGATTTAGATTGCTGACGTTTTGCAAGTCGAGATGATGATGTAATCTAACTATATTAAATGCTTGAAAATCTCTATTGTGTAGTGCTTTATTATACAAAGCGCCTGCTTCATATAATTGATGCTTTTGAGATAAATCGAGCATACTACCAGCTATAACTAAATCGTGTTTGGCATATTCGTTTAAGGTAATAACTCGATAAATGGCTTCGCTTTCTAGCTCAATATCATCATCTAATAACAAAATGTGAGAATTGCGATTGCTGCTCAAGGCTTCAACGATTCCTCTCGTAAATCCACCACTCCCACCAATATTTCTCTGACTAATTAATTTTGTTCTGCGATCGCTAAACTCCGAGTGATTCAAAGTTCCAGCATTATCTACAATTAAGATTTCTATCGATTTGCTCTGTAATAATTTATCCTGTAAAATAGTTTTGATGGTTCGTTTAATAAAAGTCTCTTTTTGAAAAGTACAAGCAACAACTGCTAACGAGACTTCGCGTTCTGGTAATTGTGGAGTCGCGAGAAAGCTTTCTCGTAGTTTTCCCGATTGACTCAAACATTCTAATTCAAAATAGATTCTACCTCGCTCAGTTTGTATTTGTTGTAGCTCAGGTAGCTCAATTTCTGTTGCCTTGCCGATCTTGCAGTTGAGAAATTTTTCTCGACTGAGTAATTGACGACAATTTGCTTCAGAGACCCTAGTAGATATTTCTCTATAAACTGAAACTTGAAAATCTCCCTCTAGGTTCAGCAAATAAAAAAGTCGATCTAAAGTCGTGTACTTAGTGTAAAATGTTTCGTATAAAGAATTGAAGTATGAATTAGTAGAAATAAATCCTTGTAGAGCAAACACCACTTCTGGAGTCTCTGCACTATAGTCGATTGCTGCTTTGTCGTTGCATTGTAGATATAATTTAGCAACTTCTGCCGATTTTGGTAGTTTTGTTCTACCTACTATATGCATGAAATCTCCTACTGAGTTTTGATTCGCGGGCTTTAACTCCTGTGAAGCTGGGGGAGGATTGAGTGTTTAAATTCCAATTCCCCCACACGCCGTTCTAAACGCGCGCTAATTCTCGATTCGCTTTTTCTGACGTATCGTCGCCAGCTTCTACGATTTTCTTGTAGACCATCAGCGCTTGAGCCACTACTTGATCCATGTTGTAGTACTTATAAGTTGCTAGCCGTCCTACAAAATGTACTTCTGGTGTTGCATCGGCTAACGCCTTGTATTTTTTGTAAAGTTCGGTATTTTCCGGTCGCGGTACGGGGTAGTAAGGATCGCCCTGGGCGCGAGGAAACTCGTAAACGATACCTGTTTTTAAATGTTCTTGCCCGGTGAGGTACTTGAACTCTGTAACGCGAGTATACAGGTGTTCGTTAGGGTAGTTCACGACGGCAACTGGCTGATGCACGGGCGTATTGATAGTTTCGTGCTTGAATTCCAAAGAACGGTATGGTAACTTGCCGTAGCGATAGTTAAAGAACAAGTCAATGGGACCTGTATAGATCATCTTGCTAAACGGTATGACATCCAGAATTTCTCTGTAGTCAGTGTTCAGCATCACCTTAATATTGGGATGAGATAGCATCTTCTCAAACATGCGGGTAAAGCCGTGTAGTGGCATGGCTTGATAAGTATCTGTAAAATACCGATTATCGCGGTTCGTGCGCGTCGCCACCCGGGAAGTCACCGACTTATCCAGTTCAGATGGGTCCATATCCCATTGCTTGCGCGTGTAGTTGCGGAAGAACTTTTCGTAGAGTTCTCGACCGACCTTATTCACGACAACATCTTCAGAAGTGCGAATGTATTCTTTGGGTTCTGCTACCGAGGCAAAGAAATTTTCCAGCTCAAAAGAAGTGAGACTCAATCCATACAGCCGATTTACCGTATCGAGGTTAATTGGAATCGGGACTAATTGACCGTCTACGCTAGCCAGTACGCGGTGTTCGTAAGACCGCCACTGAGTAAATTGCGAGAGGTACTCGAAAACGTCCCGAGAGTTTGTGTGGAAAATGTGGGGACCGTATTTGTGAATCAGAATACCATCCTCATTGAAGCAATCGTAAGCATTGCCACCTATATGCGATCGCGTATCAATTATCAGAATTTTTTTGCCTAACTGACTCGCCAGTCGTTCTGCTAAGACGCTACCTGCGAAACCCGCTCCCACAATTAGGTAATCAAACATTACGATCGATAGCTCCTTTTAATTTCCATTTTCTGTAGAATTCGATATGAAATATCTCAAAATCTTTGAAACATTTTTGCTGCTCGTAACAATCGCTAAATTAATTGATTCAGCATCACTAGAAAAGCAGTTTGGTTAACCAGTCTCACCTTAGTAGCTACCTCTCACGCCCTTCTATCATATTTCTATTTGCTATTTGCGATCGCACATATTCAGTAGGCTATATAGTTTTCCTACAAGCTCACTTCTATCGAAAGGGTGAGATTCGCAATATTTTTAAGTATATTAAATTACGCTAGAATCAAATCTATTTTTTGTTTACTATTTACCAATATAATTGATGAGATGGTAGTTATATACTCCAAATCGTATAGCGATCGCGATCGCTCAATTCTATGTTTGGTAATCAATTATACAAACCCTGAGTTGGCGCGAAGCTGCAAAAGTACCTTGACTCAATGTCCTAATCACTAGTTTCAATTAATGGTAATAACAGCGTATGCTCGATTTTTTCTCGAACTTCACGACTCACAAATAAACTAGTAGTTAAACATTTTGCCAATAATAAATTAGCATCATAATATTGTTTCAATATTTGTTTCTGTTGCTGGCTGAACTGCCAATTATGCCCAATATTGCGTTTTAACCGGATTCGTTGTTTTAAATGCTCCGTCCAAGCTTTACCATTAACTTGCCACCACTGCTGAAACTGTTGTTTGTTTCGACCTAAGTTGGATAACTGCTGTTTCATTTTTTGCAACTCTCGTGCTAGCTCTGGTTCGCTATTACGAGCGCGAAATATTGCCCGGTTTAATACTCTTTCAATCATGCGTTCTGGATCGGAAACGCGATGTATAGATTCAGGCAAAAGCAGAGTGCGATCGAGAGCAAGATCGAGAGCAAGACTAGGTTCAAGAGTGCGATTAAAGTTAACTTCTAAAGTTCTAGAAATCTCAAAAGTACTACCAAAAAGAGATAAGATATGAGCGAGCGCTAAATCGTAATAAAAAGCTTTAACTGTAGCAGATTTGCTATTAACAGATGCAGCGGCTTTGCAATTCACCCACTGTAAAAATCTTTGCAAGCTGGGTTCTAATATTAAATTATCAGTTTTTTGCTTCATCATCAATAGGAAATAATCAGCATTTTTTAGCATTCCTACAGTTAATAAAGCAACCTCTCGCCATCTTTTATCTGTAACTAGGCGATCGCTCAGTCGTTCTAACGTTAAATTTAATGTTTGAGGCGGAGACTGAGCAATTTTTCTAGCTGTAAAGTACTCTTGAAAAGTTAAATGAGAAAATGAATAAATTCCTCGCGCTCGTTCTACCAATAGTCCATGTTGGGCTTCAATCGACTGGAGTATTGCTGTACTATCGCACAAATCTATTTTTTCTCCCTGCAAGACGGATTCTACATAGTTAATAATATACTGCTCTAGTTCTTGCTGTTTTAAAAAGTATTCACCTTTGACAAAAGAAGTAAATGCGATGTGACTGAGTAATTCTTCTTTATGTTGCGTTGATAAGTTTTGATAAATTTGTTTCCGTTCAATGTTGCGTTTAGCATCCCACTTTCTTAAAAGAAGATCTACCCCTTCTCGATAAATTTCTAATCGACTAGCAGGAAGATTAGTTTCTTCAAAGATCGAGCATAATAAAGTAAGTAGTAAGGGATTATTTGCCAATTCTCGAATCGACGCATTACACCTTAGTGTCTGTAAGAACTTGGGTATTTTATCTGGTTTTTGAGCAAACCATTTGCTAGCAAATTCAGCAATATTATTATCGTTAAAGTCTCCCAACTCTACTTCTACAAATTCTTCAATAGTAAACTCTTGAGCTGCTGTCCGACAAGTAATTATAAAGCGATTACGGTCGAACTGATTGTAAAAGCTATTAATTGCAATTAAAACTCTTTCGCTATCTATATCTCTAACTTCGTCAAGTCCATCTAATAAAACTAGCATTCTACCTTGTACTAGCAGATCTTTAGCAGCATTTGGTTCGACTCCATAATTATCAAAAATTGTTGAAATCCACTCTAATAGCGTTGGGTGATGTTCTAATTCGGTAAAAACTTTTAAGCTAATAAAAACTGGGATCAGATCCTCAAATAATCGTCCTTGAATACACTGAATTGCGATATATTTTAAAAAGGTGGTTTTGCCAGAGCCAGGGTTGCCCAAAATCATCAGTTTGGGATATTTTTCAATCGCTTTTATGCCTGGAATTAGCTGGGAAATATCGGGATAAAAATGCGAGCGTTTCGAGTGGCAATCGAGACGAACACTTAGTAAATCGTTGATGCTTAAGCGTTGGTTTCTACCAATCTTCTCTAAAACATTTACGTTAGTAAAAACATCATTTAATTTAGTAGGCTGAGACATATTCAGGATGCGCACGATACCGCACTTCGATTCAATATAGGTGCGTGTTTTTTGCCTAACATCTTTTACAAGCGTCTCAACATCATCTTTTGAGGTAACAATCAACTCCTCTAAACTAAATTCATCATCTGGTATTTCCGCGATCGCTTGCCAAGGTAATTGTAACTTCTGACAAATTTTGTGAAAGTTTTCCCGTCCAATCGGTTTACCAACGAAAAATTTTTGTACCGTAGCGCGAGAGATTTCCAATTCATCAGCAAGAGAAAGTTTAGACTCAAAATTGAGCAGTGATTGGTTAGCGCGACTAATACCGATAGTAGATGCTTTGAGCGATCGCCCAGCCCTTTTTCCCATTACAAAAACCTTTATCAGTTATCAGTTATCAGTTATCAGTTATCAGGGAACGGGGAACAGTTATCAGTTAATTCTAACTTACGACTTACGACTTACGACTTACGACTTCTTCAAGATGCTGAAGTATTGACCAAAAAACTTCTGTTGGTTCGAGTACTTCGCGATCTTCTAGCAAGTCAGGTTTTTGTGTAATCAAAAGTGGACCTTCACTCAACCCTGTATGCATACCATGACAACCACCGACAAGCGATCCATCTAGAGGAATAACATTCATGAGGTAGCGGAAACCTAACTGCTTTTTGAGCAGAGTTAAGCCTAATTTCGCTCGGGGAAACTTGAGCTGAGGATCGAGAAACAGTTCGACGGGATCGTAACCGGGTTTGCGGTGAATGTCCACTGTCTTAGCAAAATCGGGAGCGCAGCTGTCGTCCAGCCAGTAATAATAAGTAAACCAAGCCTTCGAGTTGGCGATCGCAATGAGTTCCCCCGAGCGCGGATGATCGAGATGGTAAGCTGATTTATCTGCCTCATCTAAAACTCGCTCGACACCCTCCGTTGCTTCTAGTATGTCGCGTACCTTGGGGATGTAGGCTGGATCGTTAACATAAACATGGGCAATTTGATGGTCGGCAACCGCAAAGGCTATACTTGCACCAGCATCCAGTAATTCCCGCCCTAATTCTTCTCGTACTGCTAATAAACCATTTTCCCGCAGGATTCGATTTAAGTGAACGGGTTGAGACACGGATGTAATCCCGTACTCGGACACAACTATAACTTGAGTGTTGCGCGCTTCATAGAATTGAATCAAATCGCGACAAACGGTATCAATTTCTTGTAAATCTTTTGCCACCAAACTTGCATCAGCGCCGTACTTTTGCAAGCAATAATCTAAATGAGGCAAATAAACCAGCGATAATGTGGGGCTATAGCGATCCTCCACCCATTTTGCTGAATTAGCAATCCATTGGGTAGACGCTATCGAAGTGTTAGGACCCCAAAAATTAAATAAGGGAAATTGACCTAATTCAGTTTGAAGTTGCGATCGCAAGTTAGCTGGCTGGGTGTAAATATCGGGAATTTTTCGACCATCAGCAGGATACATCGGTCGTGGGGTAACGGCATAATCGACCGTGGAGTACATATTGTACCACCAGAACAAATTCGCGCAGGTAAATGTAGGATCGTACGAACGCGCCACTTCCCAAATTTTGGGAGCCTGAATTAATTTGTTAGACTGTCGCCAAAACTTGATTTCGCCCTCGTCCCGAAAATACCAACCATTACCGACAATGCCATGTTCGTTAGGATATTTCCCTGTTAAATAAGTCGCCTGTACCGAACAAGTAACCGCAGGTAACATCGATTTAACAGGAACGACTCGCCCTCGCGCCGCCCAGTTGGACAAAAACGGCGTATGCTGTCCTAAAAGGTTGGGTGTTAAACCGACAACGTTGAGTACAACAGTTTTTTTCATTAGCATTTAGCTTTATGTCGCGACGCGATACTTTTTTGAAATGCCGCTCTTGCAGTTAACCTTTGCACGTATTCCAAAACAGCAGGATATAAATTTAAATCTACCTTGGACATTGTTTGCTTGATATCGTTTACCACATCTGGATAAGCGCTGACATCCATTCGCATCATAATAGGAATATAAGCCAAGAGCGCACCCACTGCTACATCTGCTATAGTAAAACGATCGCCTGTTAAAAAAGGTTGTTGTTGAAGAATTTGATTAATCGCTGTTAATAATTCTGGGACTTCGTGGAGATTTTCTTTAACAAAAATTGCCGACGAAAGTGTAGAATTACCGAATAAAATCCATTGATTTAAGAGCGATCGCCGTTCAAAAGTTATAGGTTCGCCATACTTTTCGGCAAGATACAGTAATATCGCGCCAGATTCCCATAATTGAAAATCTTCATCTGCGATCGCTGGTAATCTTCCCATCGGATTGATATTCAGAAATTCAGGCTGTTTGTGGTCTTGAGCCTGCATATCTAACTGTATGTATTCATAGGGAATCTGCAATTCTTCTAAATACCATTGCACGATTGAAGCACGGCTAAGAACGCCACCGTAGAGTTTTAGCATGATTAGAGGAGAGTGGAAACTAAAAAGGACAAGGGGGAACTCGGGGACCCCGCGACCGGAGGGAGTGGGGATTAGGGGGCAAAGGGGGACAAGGGAGCCGAGGAAACTATGAGCAACTACCAACTACCACTGATAACCAATAATTGTTAACTAATAACTGTTAACTGATAACTGACAACTGATTCATATTCGCGTTGAATTGAGCTGACTAAATCTAGTTTCATATCTTCTGGAAGAACATCCCAGGTGTAGGTTTCAATTTCTAAACAGCTGCAAATGCGATCGCGTTGCAATAGTTCGAGTACGGTTTTAATGTGGTCTTGGGTAGACTGCAAAAATTGATAGTCGCGAATAAAAATCGGGACGTGAAAGTGAATCCGCAACTCGCAAGCTGGTATTTGCTCTAAATCGGGTAAGGCAGTGACTAAATCGGAATATCGATAAAGTTTACCATTGCGATCGCGGGCGATCGCTTGATGGAGATAGGTCGATTCCGCAAACGGACGCAACTTTTCTACAACCTGACGACGCTGTGCAGCTGGTTCGGGAACGATTAGCTGTAAAGCAGAACTGAGTTGAATCTTCCCAATTTGAATTCCTGCGGCACGAAATCTTTGAAATACAGTCGCAGGTTCTTCATATTCCACGGCAAAATGGCAAGTGTCGTAACAAATTCTGACGTGTTCTAGTAAGTGTGTTTCGGCTGCGGCTAAAGAAGTGCCTAATTGCTTTGCTAAATATCTTCCCCCTACGGGCAAAAGTTGTGTCTGGAAATAATTAATCACTTCGGCAGAATTTTCAACTAATCCATCCGGTTCTGGTTCTAAATCTAGATGCAACAATTTACCCGTTTCGGCACGAACACGCACCATTTCTGCAACAACTTGCGCAATGTGAATGCTGGCAATCCTGTAAACAAATGCGCGAGTCGTTGAATTTTCTTCAAACCAGGGTTTATACGATAGTGGTAATGTGGAAATACCACCATCTATCCCATCTGGCAACAACTCCGCCAGAATTCTTGTCAGTCGCAACGTGTAATTCAACCGCTCTAACATAGACCAAT
The DNA here is from genome assembly GCF_003991895.1 of Chroococcidiopsis cubana SAG 39.79. NCBI lineage: Bacteria > Bacillati > Cyanobacteriota > Cyanophyceae > Chroococcidiopsidales > Chroococcidiopsidaceae > Chroococcidiopsis > Chroococcidiopsis cubana. The sequence goes on along the minus strand of NZ_RSCK01000010.1, from coordinate 55,670 downwards.
CGGGAGCATAAACCCGATCTTTCACCACTTGATGATGAAACCCGCCATAGGGAAAGCCATTCAAGGTAAAAACATATAAATTGCGATCGCGCAGCCACGAGCGTAATTCAATTAGATTATTTTCTACTAATAGTTCCCTAGCCGCCACATCTGCCAAACGCAACCCAATCCCAAATGGTTTTTCAGGAGCCAGCCGTTGCTTCAATGCGGGAATGTACTGCTGGAGGTTAGCAAAAACTTGGTTCCACCCCTCACCAGGATGAATGTTAGTACAGTAGGTTAAATGTAAATTACGATCGATTTTCATTAGTGGTAATTGGTAGTTACGCGATGTGGAACTTTACTCTTGTTCCCCCCTTTCCAAGGGGGGCTAGGGGGGATCTCTTCGCAAATACCATAGTTTTCCGATCCCCCAACCCCCTTAAAAAGGGGGCTATAAAAAAGTCGCACATGGGGTTAGTTGGTAATTGGTTGCTCCCTTGTCTCCCTTGTCTCCCTTGTCTCCCTTGTCTCCCTTGTCTCCCCCCTCTCCCTTGTCTCCCTGCTCCCTACTCCCTACTTCTGTCAGCTAAAATTGCGATCGCTTCCCCGTACAACAGCGGATCGACTTCGTGAACTTCAATTCCCTGTCCAAGCGCTTGTAGTAACATCAGAGTTAACTCGCCGCCCAAATGCTCTCGAAACTCGGTGAGTCCCTGAAATAAGCAGTCTTGTCTCATTTGGGGGACGTATAAGGCAAAGCCTAGCGCCTCCAGAAGATCGAGTATCTGTTGCCACTCACCGCGCGAAAGTAGCCCTAGTAGATAAGAATAGGTGCTGTCCAATGCGATGCCGATCGCGACTGCTTCCCCGTGGCGCAAGCTGTAGTCAGTCAATTGCTCTAGTTTGTGCGCAGCCCAATGACCGAAATCTAGAGGACGGGACGAACCCATTTCAAATGGATCGCCACTGTTAGCTATATGTTCTAGATGCAACTGAGCGCAACGATAAATTAGTTGTTGCATGGCATCCATGTCTCGCCGCACCAACGCAGGAACAGAGCTAGCGATCGCGTCAAAGAAGCTTGCGTCTTTGATTAAAGCAACCTTGATTGCTTCGGCAATCCCCGATCGCCAATCGCGATCGTCCAAGCTGTAGAGAAAGTCGCAGTCATTTAAAACAGCATAGGGAGGCGCAAACGTGCCGAGAAAGTTTTTCTTGCCAAAGGCATTAATCCCATTTTTAACCCCTACACCAGAATCGTTTTGAGCTAATACGGTTGTCGGGACTCGGATGAGACGAACGCCTCGGTGAGCGGTTGCGGCTGCATATCCTGCCATATCCAATACAGCACCACCACCGATTGCCAATACATAAGAGTGACGGCATAAGCCAGTTTGGTGAATTAGCTGTTGAATTTGTTCAATTGCCTGGGGATCGTTTTTGGTAGCTTCTCCACCAGCAACGACTTTCACAGCAGCTAGCTGGAATGCATGGTTATATCGCCGAGCATAAGTAGATAGTTGGGCAATCAGATCTTGATGCTGAGATACTAATCCCGCATCGACGATCGCAATTGCTTGTTTAGGACTATTTTCACTAGCTGTCATCACCCGTGCTAACAACGGATTATCTAATTGAAACAATCCTTTAGTGAAATGCACTTGATAGCGAAAGGTAACAGATACACGTTGATGAATTGGTTGCAGACTGTAATTAGTCTGACGCTGAATTTCGAGAATCATGTGAGGAGTGAGGTGTAGTGCGTAGTGCGTGGTGCGTGGGGAATTAGTAATTAGTAATTAGTAATTAGTCATTGGTCATTGGTAGTTGCTCCCGAGCGATATCTTCACCGACTCCCGACTCCCGACTCCCGTACGGGCGCACAGCTGTGCGCCCCTACAACTTCCGACAAATTACTTTTTTCCATTAATGCAGCGCGAGTCATGGCTTGTTTGAATACTTCGACTGAGTGAGAACCGTCAACTCTGACTTTGTTGTTAAAGATGAATAATGGCACGCTGGTAATTCCATTTAGCCGCGCAAATGTTGACTCAGCAATAACTGAGTTAACTAACGCATGACTGCCTAAAAAATTACGCAGCTTATTTGTATTTACGCCAACAGAATCGCCTATAGAAATCAAAGTTTCTCGATCGCCAAGATTGAGGTTACGTTCAAAATAAGCTTGATAAATTGCTTCAACTAAAGTTGTTTTGAGATCTTCGGGTGTTAAAGCAACTAATTGATGAGCAAGAGTTGTGTTAACAGCCAAAGATATCTGATTAAAATCTAGCTTAACTCCTGCTCTCTCACCTACTTGACGAGTGCGATCGAACATTTGCTGTAGTGCTACTGCTTCGATTCCTTTTCTTGCCTGCATAAAGCTACGAAACTCATATCCTTCTGGCGGAATGGAGTTATCTAATAAGAATGGATGCCAGCGGATGCGAACAGCTTCACCATGCCATTGAGCGATCGCATCAAACAAGTGTTTTTTGCCAATCCAGCACCAAGGGCAAGCAAAATCATGAAAAATATCAATAAGCATAGGGGTAATGGGCAATTGGTAATTTGTAAGTCGTAAGTCGAAATTAATCGATTGCTTTGTAGAGACTTTACATGTAACGTCTCTACAACTGAGTAGCCGCGATCGCGTATTCTTTCTGTTTGGTGGAAGCCAGATTTTCTTGAGTCAAAAAGCTTTGGGCAATTTCAAATTCTCGGATTAATGCCGAACGGTCTTTTTGAAGAATAAGTTCTGCTAAACGGCTGTAGGTTTGTGCTAATCTCGCGATCGCTTCACATCTTTCTTCTGTGGCTAGCATAATATCTACGCATAAAGCTGGATTTTGCGCGAATAAGCGATTAACAATCTCAATTTCTTGCCGATAACTAGGAGTTGACATTAATAAGCTTCGATCGATATCGGTATTTTCTGCTGACAAGAACGCACCGCAACAAAATCGAGAAAAGTGTCGCGTTGCTTGGATCGTTACCATAATGCGATCGTGTTCTTCAGGTGTGCAGCTAATTAATTCGCCACCGCGATCGGCAATAAAATCTAATAACCACTGAAATATTTCGTCGTTTCGCCCAGAACAAATAACGACTTTTTGTCCAGCAAACGATTTAACGCTAGGACCAAACATCGGATGCAATCCCATCACGGCTCCGGCATGACTCGCCAGCATTGCCTGTACGGGTTGAGCTTTGATACTTGTAATGTCAGCTAAAGCTGTAGTTGGCGACAGATACTTGGCTGCACGTTCGATAACAGCTACTGTCCGTTCGATGGGAACGCTAACTATGACAAGTTCTGCTTCACCCAGCAGTTGACTGGCTCGATCCCAGTCCTGGTTTCCCAAACTACTGACTTGATGTCCGGCTGTAGACAGCTGATGGGTAAAAAACTGACCCATTCTACCCCTTCCACCAATAATCGTTATTTTTCGAGATCTATTAAAATTTGTCATTGGTCATTAGTCATTGGTCATTTGTTATTGATTGACTGTTAATTGATAACTTTGTAGAGACGTTACATGTAACGTCTCTACACTGACCGACTTCATGTCACAGCAAATATTTGTGCGAGTGCGATCGAAATAGGTAAAAGACACAAAACGAATAAGCCATAAGGCAAACTGGCGAAACCAGTGGCAATTGTTGCATCGAGAATGACGAGCGATAGTATGCCCGATCGCACGGCATTACGGATCTGTTCTGGGGTGGGTTGGCTTACAGCTTGAATAACGGGTGGTAATAAGTAGCCTGTAAATAGAGCGATCGCGGGTAATGCTGTGAGGATGTGATAATTGGGCAGCAGCTCTAATCCGAATAGTGCGGTAATGACTGTAATAATTAGTAAAAGCGCGATCGTCGGAGTATTACCTTTAGCTCCATGCACTTCACCCTGGCTGAGGCTAGTAATTGCAGCAATGTAAAAAATCGGAATAAGTGCTAAAAACCAATATTCACCAACTATTGCAGGCACGGCACTCATACCGAGGAGGAGATTGCCACCACGACACAAACCCATATTCAGCGCCCCTACTAGAGCCTGATGTTTGCCTAAACTGTCATACACGACTGCCCCAACTGCAATGCAAATAGCCAAAATTGCACTTAGAAAAGAGACTTGAGCAGCCGCGACTATACCAACAAGTAACAGCACGCTAGCTAGTGTAGCCGCGCTTTGACGCGATGCTCTCCCACTAGGGATAGGTCTTTCGGGTCGCTCTTTATTATCTAGTTCGGCATCAAAAACATCATTAAACACGACTCCACCACCATACAAACCCGTAGTCGCTAACAGCAACCATCCGAGTGCCTCCAATTCTAAAGTTCCAGCTTGAATCACCATAAAGCCAGAAATCGCAAATCCAGCCAGAATATCTGCCCAAGCAGTGACAATATTAGCTGGACGCATCAACTGAAGATATGCCCAAAGGCGATAGGAATTTAAACTTGTGGCACTCATAAGGGGTGAGGAGTGAGGGGCGAGGGGTGAGGGTAAGAAAGGGACAAGCGAGACAAGGGAGCAGGTGCGCAGGTGAGAGACAACCAACAATTAGCAATTACCAATTACCCACACCTGATAACTAATAACTGATAACTGTTTACTCGATCAAAATGCATTCTCTGCTCGATCTCACGGTTGGTTCTTGTCCGCGTAGCACTGAGTTACCGTTAAACATGTGTCGCTGATCGATCGCATCTGAAGCCAGCCAGTCTGTTTCTTGTATTTGTCCGCTTTGGCTATATGCAGCTAGGGCATTTTCGTAGCAAACTGCTCGAACGTAAGTCTCTGGAATTCCCCGTTCTCGCATCAGTTGGGCAGTTTTGGGCACGGCAAGCGGATCGCTAATGCCCCAGTCAGCACTGCTATCGACAATAATGCGATCGCAACCGTATTGCTTGACAATTTCCACCATACGTGCATTCCCCATTTTGGTTTGCGGGTAAATGGTAAAAGCTGCCCAGAATCCCCGATCTAAAACTTCCCGTACTGTCTCTTCATTGTTATGGTCAATAATGACCCGTGCTGGATCTAAGCCATGCTCGACGCAAGCATCCATACTACGGCTCGTTCCTGCTTTTTTGTTGCGATGGGGCGTATGAATTAACACCAGCATATCTAGTTCTTTCGCTAGTTCTAATTGCAGGCGAAAGTATTTGTCTTCGGCTGGGGTTTGGTCGTCATAACCAATTTCGCCAATTGCTACCACACCTTCTTTGCAAACGTACAGTGGTAACAACTCCATCACTGCCTCGGCTAGAGCTTCGTTATTAGCCTCTTTCGGATTGATGCCGATCGTGCAGTAATGTTGAATGCCAAACTGACTCGCGCGAAATCTTTCCCACCCTACCAAACTATTAAAATAATCCTGAAACGTGCCAACGTGGGTGCGAGGTTGTCCCAACCAAAAGGCAGGTTCAATCGTCGCCACAATCCCTGACTCCCGCATAATTATGTAATCGTATGTAGTGCGAGCGGTCATGTGGATGTGAGGATCTATATAGAATTCGGAATTCGGAATTCGGAATTCGGAATTATTCATAATTTATACTCTTTTGTTGTTGCTCATTGGTCATTAGATATTAGTTTTGACTTTTAGCTTTTGACTTTTGACTTTTTCACTAATTCCCACAATTCGGGAGATACCGAGCGGTTAGCGGCTTGGCGTTCGCTGGCATAATCGACTAACATCTTGGCTAGTTCTGGATTGGCACGGCGATCGAGTCCTTGAATTAAATGCAGTGGACTACCAACAAATAATGCTTTCAATATCATTTGATTCCAAGCAAGATTGTCAAAATACTCGGCTGGATATGGATTTTGTAAGGCTACAGCATTAAATACATCAGTCATGTTGCTGCGTACTCCCTCAGCCGCCCGCGCTTTCAATCGCTCTGGGTAAGATAGCAATGGTAGAGCTTGGTAGAGTGCGACTAACTCCCCTATATCAGCAGCAGTAAAGACTTGCTCTAACGTTTGCAAGTATTGTGACTCGTCATGCTGTGGTAGAGCTAGGACTAGGAGTATCCGCGCAGCTCGCTCTACACTCCAATCGATCGGAAACCAACCTTTTCGGGCGATCGCAGCTGCTTGCAAGTCAGATGGCGTTAACTGCAAGCTGTTTTTGCCCGTATAGCGCGGCGTAGCACTAAAAGCTGTAAAAAATACTTTTACAGCCGCTCCTTGAGCAATTTGCGATCGCTTTTCCTCCAACCAATTCAAACCCGCGCGATCGACATTCCGCTCCAACCAACTATGAATTAAATCAGTGATGCTAACTTGTGTTGTAGTCATTGGTAGTTGGTAGTTGGTAATTGGTCATTGGCGATCGGTATTTGTAGGGGCGGGTTCACCAACAATCTCTACTTTTATTTCAAGATCTCGTCAAACCCGCCCTAACACCGCGACAATACGATTGTTCAGATGAATTTGATATTAATTAGTAATTGTTAATGGCTGATAATTGCCATTACCAATTCCCCATCACCCATTACCCATTACCTTTTTCAACTTGACCGCAGCAACGCCAGCACCTAAAACAGCTACACCCAAAAATGCAGAAGGTTCGGGAACTTCAGCAGATGATGAGGAGCTATCTACAACATCTAACACTTGGACGCGACCTTGGAAAAAGTCGCCAACATAAAGCTTGCCATCTTTCAAGTCCGAACCTGCCGTCCAGTTAAACTTACCAGGTTCGAGATCTAAGGGATCGCCATAGGGAGAGGGTGCGCCTAACGATAAAGGTGGTACGACATTGCCATTTGCATCGCGGGCAGGTTCGCCAAATGCACTTAGAAAGTTACCATTTTTATCGAATACTTGAACGCGACTATTGATAGAATCCGTCACGTAGAGATTATCTTTCTCGTCCACTTCAACATCGATTGGCTGATTGAATTCTCCCTCTCCAGTGCCTTCTTTGCCAAAAGTAAGCAGCGCGTCACCTTCTGGGCTAACGACTTGAATGCGGTTGTTGAACTGATCGGTCACAACTAAATTTCCATCAGACCTGACTGCTATGCCTGACGGTCCTTGAAATTGTCCAGGTGTAGTTCCACTGCTGCCAATAGAACCAGTAACCTCGCCACTTGATGAATTAAATTTCAAGATGCGATCGCTACTATAATCACCCACGTATCCATTGCCTTTATTATCGAATACAATGCCCGATGGTCCAAAGAAAGGTCTGCCTTCAATAAGTCCGCTAAATTGACCTTGAGCAATGGAATTGACATAGTTGCCTTGCGGATCGAAGACGTTAATCCGGTTGTTGTTAACATCACCCGCATACAAATTCCCAGTATTTGGTTCAAAGGCGATCGCTGATTGTCCGTCAGATTGCCCAGGTCCGCTACCCGTACCGCCAATGCCTTGAAGATAATTACCTTGGGAATCGAAAACTTGGATTTGATCGGTTACGTCATTAGCTACGAAAACATTTCCTGTTTCTTCCTGTACTGCTACGCCTTGGGGAATGGCAAGCGTACCTGGAGTGAATGGAGTTTCTCCTGCGGCAAAGTTGGCTGGTCTACCGATATCACCCTCATATTCTAAGGTAATGGAAGCGTTAGCTTGGGTTGTGGTGGCGATGACACATCCAGCAGTAGCGATCGCGATCGAGAAATTTCTAAATAAACTCATCTGTCTGACTCCTCTTGCCGAGCAAATGTATGATTATGTGGTATAAATTGCGGACTGAGATAAGGTTTGTTCTAGTTCTGGTGCGATCGCTTCTCGATCTTGTTGCTGTTTGCGATTGAACCACGTACCACCGCCTATAACACCAAACAAGAGCAAGCCCAAAATAGAAGAAGGTTCGGGAACGGCTTCTGCTGTAACACCAGTACCATCAACGCGAAAAACTTCCCCGTTTCCTGGACCAACGCCTTTGTTTGTGACATAAATTTGACCGTCAGAACCAACTGCGAGACCAGTAGCCGACTCCAACCCTTCACCCGCACTCACCAGAACTGTGCGAGTCCCATCAGGCGCTACTTTGATGAGAGAGCCTGGTAGTTGAGTTATGTCTTTACCCTTCCACTCAGCTTCATCGGTGAATTGTAAGACTAACAAATTGCCGTCTTTATCGAACTTGATGTCGGTAATTGCGTTAAACCCATCAGCATAAACTTCTAGTTCGCCCTTGTCGTTAAGGCGGTAAACTCTTGCTCCACCTTCTGCATAAGGATAACCCGTGTATTCGCCAAGATATGCAGCACCATCGGGTCCAATGGTAACACCTGTCGGTACTGCTTGAACCTCTGCCTCCGTCTCGGTTTGTCCTGGTAGTCGAAACGGCTCCTGTCCTGGTGGAGCGGGTGGAAATTCTGGGTTCTCTATGGTTTGCCTGGGTATTGGAATTGCTTTGGTATCGCTACCGTCGAGTTTCACAGTATACAAGACGTTTGCGCCGCCATCAGCAACATAAGCAGTATTACCACTAATTGTCATATCGTAGGGATTGCTAACTACATCTCCCCCATCTGGGTTATTGAGAAGTTCGTATTTGGCAAAATCGAAAATAGGTGTCAACTGTTGGGTGTTCAAGTCAGCTTTGTACAATTGTCCTAAGTCAGGAGTATTTAACAATCGATCTGCTGGAACTGGAGCAAAAGGACCTTGCTCTGGTGAAAGTGGAATATTAGTTGAAAGGGCATTTAATTCTGGATCGCGGTTGCCTGGGAAACCAGCATACCCAGTCAGAAGATAAGCATCACCGCTTGAGTCAAAACTTAGTTCTTGAGGACCAGCTCCCTGATTGCCAGTTGGCTGTAACGCTAGAGATTCAAAATTCTCAAAAAGACGCTCTTGCTGACCATCCGGTGCAATTTTGGTGACTGAGCCAGTATTCCCAGCACATATTAGTTCACCTTGCGTACTAGGCGAGCCTTGACAATTTCCATCTCCGCCAGAACCTGTCTCTCCCACATAGATACTACCATCAGAACCAAAGTCAATTCCGCGTGGTTGATTAAGACCATCAGCAATTGGTGTTAGCGATACAGCTCGTGCTGCTTGCGGTCCAAAGATAGTGGCAATACAAACAGTTATAAATGTAATCGTAATCTGTTTGAGTTTCATACTTTTGGCAACCAAGTGATAAGTGGAATGAGAATTTTCAATACCCCTGATGAAGACACCAATAACTATTAACAATGTTGCCCTAATCATCCAAGTCACTAGCGAACTTTACTTCACTTAGTAGCTGCTGGTTGCGCTTGCGCTTTAGCCAAGCACCGCTACCTATCGCGCCAAATACGACTAAGCCCAAAATAGATGAAGGTTCGGGAACGGCTGCCGCAGACCCGACACCATCAACTCGTACGAGTTCCCCCGTACCTGGTCCAACCCCATTGTTAACGACATAGATCTCACCATCAGGACCAATATTCAGACCCGCAGCCGAGGCGAGTCCTTCACCCGCAGCTACAAGAGTCGTGCGCGTACCATCAGGAGCAAGTTTGATTAGAGACCCTGGTAGATCTTGTAAGCTCTGACCACCACCTTTCCACTGGGCTTCATCAGCAAATTGCAACACCAGTAAATTACCGTCTCGATCGAATTTGATATCGGTAATTTGCGTAAAACCATCAGCAAAAACTTCTGGCTCACCGTTCTCCCCGATCCGCCAAACTTTTGCTTTACCTTCGGGATATGGAAAGCCCGTGAGTTCGCCAGCATATACGGCTCCATCAGGACCGATATCTACACCTGTAACTACCGATTGAATATCTACCTGGCTTGGTATTTGCCCTGCTGGTGGTCCAGATGCCTCTTGCTCGGCTGGTACGCCAGGAATCGCATCTTGTCCTTGCTGTCCGGCTGGAGGTTGCTCTTGCCCCGCACCTGGAATAGATACATTTGGGGGAAATTCTGGATTTTCTAAGGTTTGCCCAGGAATTTTAGTTGCTTTAGTCTCGCCGCTATCAAGATTCACGTTCCAAATAACGTTAGCACCCCCATCACCGATATACGCAGTATTATCTTTAATCACAAAATCATAGGGATTGCTAATTACATCGCCGCCGTCGGGATTACTTGTAAGTTCGGCTTTCGACAAATCGGCAACCTCTGTTAAACTACCCGTGTTTAGATCTGTTTTGTACAATTTTCCCAAAGTAGTCGTGCCTAACACTTGGTCGGGCGCAACTGGAGGTGCAGCCTGCTGTTGCTGAGAAGGGAACTGGATGTTAGTAGAAAGAGCATTTAATTCTGCATCTCGGTTGGCTGGATTACCAGCAAAACCGGTCAGCAGATAAGCATTACCACTAGAATCAAAATTGAGTTCTTGCGGACCTGCACCTTGCTCTTTGGTTTGTTGTAAGGCTAAAGATTCAGTCCCGTCGATAACGCGACTTTGCGTTCCGTCAGGCGTAACTTTTGTGACTGAACCAGTGTTCCCCTCACAAATTAGCTCAAATTGGGTACTAGGAGACGGTTGACACACACCATCACCCCCTAATCCTGTCTCGCCTATGTAGGCATTACCGTCAGAGTCAAAACTAAGACCCCGTGCATTGTTGAGTCCATCAGCGAGTGTTGTTAATGACGCAGCTCTGGCGGCTTGCGGTCCAAAAACAAGGGCAATAGAAACAGTTATAAGTGCAATCGTAAGTTGTTTGAGCTTCATACTTTTGGCAACTAATTAGTAAATGAAGTGAAAAATTTTAATGCCCCTGATGAAGACACCGAATCCCTTTTCCTCAATTTAAAAACAAAACGCGATCGCGCCTTCTCGTATTCTTCTAAGCAGAAGGTAAAAGATAGCTCATCCCTCTGGCAAAGGTGTCAAAATTACCAGCTTTAGCTTCTAGAAAACGCTTAATATTCATACTTTCAGCGCCAAAGTCCTCTACTTTTAATTTACCGTGACGCGGAGCTTTGCCGACTTCCCAGAAACTAATGCGATGTTGGATACATCCACGGGCTTCTGAGTTACCAAAGGCATAGGCACAAGGAATCAGAATCACAGGACTGCGCTGAATAAAATTGTATTCAGGATAAAAATAATCCTGTTCTACAAGGTAGTAATTCTTGAGATCGTGGGTGCGAAATGTAACTTTTACTTTCTGGTTATATTCATCTAAGAATTCACCAGATTCGCTACTGACTTCACCATCCGCTCGGAGTAGATGCGCCCATTCATCTAAATTACGTAAATCTCGTAAGTAGGCGATCGCAGTATCAAGCGGCGCGTCAATGTAAATCGTATCAGTATCAATTTTGTAACGTCCTTGAGCTGCTTGAGTCTCGCCAGCATTGCGTTCCAAAATTGCCTTGAGCGATCGACATTCAGATGTATGAACTGTATGAATTCCCTCCATAATCATTGGAGTTCGGCGCGCTGGATCGACAAAACTCAACCAGTGAAAATAAACTCCTTTCTCATCTGTTCCTGGCTCTACATATTCGGGTGGAAATAATAGAACAGGATACACTTGAAAGTATTTTTGGTACTCAAAGCCACAGTGCCATTCTATACCGAAAAAAAGCGGATTTTCAATCTTTCTAACGTGGTAGAAAAGATCTCGTTGATAGCCAGAAGCAGTTCCTCGCCAGGTATTCTCATCGATCTGTTCGATCATCCGGCTAAAAAGAGTCCATTCATCCAGATTCTTTAAACTACAAAGATAGTCAAAAGCTATCTCTGGTGAAGTCGCAATATAAGCTGACGTAGCAAACGTATTTTTTTCCATCCGAATTGAGAATTACTAATTGGTTATTTGTCATTTGTCAGTAGCATGTAGATACTGATAACTTTATAAAGACGTTACATGTAACGTCTTTACACTGAGAACTGATTTACGCCGCGATCGCAAGTTTTCTTGCTTTTAATATCCGTTCTTCTGCAAGACGCTTAGAAGCATCTTGAGTTGTGATATTTTCTGCTTTTGACTTGGTGAAAATTTCTAGCAAAGTATCGTAGATGCTATGAATTTGTTTTAAGTAACTTGCCTCATCTGAAAATGTAAGTTCGTGGTAAACATTAATTAAGCCGCCAGAATTAATTACATAATCGGGACAGTAAATAATTCCTTTTGATTTCAGCATTGCGCTGTGAATGTTCTCATCTTGCAGTTGATTATTAGCACAGCCTGCAATAATAGAAGCTTGGATTAAGGGAATTGTCTCGCTATTAAGAATTGCTCCCATTGCACAAGGAGCAAAAATATCAACGTCGAGTGAATATATGTCTTCAGGTTCTACAACTTTTGCCCCATAGAGTTGCTTAATTTCCTCTGCTCTATTGTGATTTAGATCCGTGACAAAAAGTTTTACCCCACGCCGATGTAAATAATCACACAGTTTTCCGCCAACATTTCCTAATCCTTGAACGGCAACTCGCAGTCCGTTCAAATCTTGTTTGTTGAACTGAAAGAAAACAGCAGCTTGAATTCCTAAAAACACTCCTAAAGCTGTTGCTGGAGCTGGACCACCAGCTTTTCCCGTTAATCCAACAACATATCTAGTTTCGCGCCGCATCTCCTGCACGTCTTCAGGACAAATATTCACATCTTGACCTGTAATAAAACGTCCTTGAAGACTATCGACAAAACGCCCATACGCCCTGAGCATTTTGTCTGTCTTCTGGTCGGGATTGGCAATAATTACTGCCTTGCCACCACCTACTGGAATATTGGCACAAGCAGCCTTATAGGTCATACCGCGACTCAGACGCAGAACATCTTGTAAAGCATCTTCTTCACTAGCATAAGGAAATAGCCGAGTTGCGCCCATCGCTCGTCCCAAACTCGTGTCGTGGAGAGCAATTATGGCTTTAAAATTCAGTTCTTTATCTTGAAAAAACAGGACTTGCTCGTGTCCCATTTCTTTAACGGTCTCAAACAGCTTCACGCATCTATCCTCAAATTAGGGGCTGGGGACAATTCAAGTTGCAAGTCGCAAGTCGCAATTAACTAGCTACTAGCCACTAGCCACTCACTATTCACTATTCGCTAATCATGGGGAATGAAACTTGTTCTTTAGCAGTTGATTTAACCCCTTGCGCTTGCAGGCTCTTGTTACGTCCGCCGGAAGGTGCGAGTCGCGAAGGGTCGATGATGACATCGACGACAAAAGGAAGAGGAGAATCGATCGCGCATTGTAATGCTGCTTCAAGCTCAGACTCTTTTTCGATGCGAATGCCATCAGCTCTCATCCCGCGGGCGATCGCCACAAAATCGACTTGGGGAATCGTTGCATCTGCACCTTGCAGTTTCAACATCTTCATCCCCTGTTCGCACATATTGTACCGTCCGTCATTCAGCACGATCCAGATAGCAGGAATTTGATACTTGACGGCAGTGTTCAACTCGTTATTCATCAGCATTGAACCGTCTCCAGTGATGGCAACGGCTTTACTCTTACGTCCCAAGGCTATACCAATCACACCTGCGACCATATGTCCCATCGAACCAACTCCGGTGCTGACTCGATAGCGATTTGGTTTGTCAATTCGCAACATGTGCGTTGCCCAAGTAAACGAATTCCCAGACTCAGCCGCGATTGCCGCATTGCTACCTTCAACCATCACCTTTTGAATTGCTGCCATCAAGACTTCAGGTCTAATTAAATCGCTAGTTGCAGCGGTAATTGTTTCTGGTTCCGGGTGGGGTAGCGTTCTATTTGCGCGACTTTTCAGAGTTGCAAAGCTTTGCGTCTTGTCTAAGTACTTGAGCAGCGATCGCAAAAATGCACCGATATCAGCTTGGACTGGTACTGTTTCAGCTGCTGGATAAGCAACTCCTGGAACTACTGGATCGATGTCTACATGAATAAATCCTCTCGCAGGAACCATCGTCGGATTCCAAAATGAAGTGGGTTCTCCTAATCGCGTTCCCAGTACTAAAGTTCGCAATGGTGGAGATTCTTGCATGTACTTCAGAACTGAGGTGTGACCACCTAAGCCTGTAACGCCAACAAACTGTGGATGGTCTTCGAGAAAGATCCCTTTCCCACGGGGAGAACACATCACTGCGGCTCCGGTACGTTCGGCTAGCTGATAAATCTCTTCAGCAGCATTTCTCGCGCCAAAACCCACCCAGATCGCAAAAGGTGCTTCGGTTAAAAGTTGCACGCAATGGGCGATCGTTTCCTCACTGGGGGTTATGAGAGCGTGGGAAAGGTCTAACTGAGGCAATGGTATGCTCAGACTGCTAGTTTGTACGCCTGTCGGAATACTCAAATGAGCGACAAAACCGCCAGATTGTGACAGTCCGAGGGCAAGTTGGCGGGAAATTTGCGGTAATTGCTCGGCACACTCAAGTGTAATCGCGTAGTCGAACAGCACTCCTGGGGTAAAAATTCCCGCTTGTGGCATGGTGTAGGTGCTAGTTTCTTGTATTGCCCAGCGTCCGCGCTGTGCGGCAGAGGTACAAGCTGAGATTAATATAACTTTTGCTCCTTCTCCCCGCCCTGCTAGCAATCCCGTTAGCGAGTTCGTTAGTCCCGGTCCGGCAGTGGTAAAGACAACAACGGGGCGATCGCTAGCAAAACATGCTTCTACAGCTGCAAAAGCCGCTCCTCCTTCGTGACGGCAGTGAATCACCTGGATGCTGCTATTAGACAAAGCACCCCAAATGGTTGCCATTGCACCTCCAGCAACTCCAAAGGCATATTTGAAGCCTAAGTCTGCTAGCATCTGCGCGATCGCATCTGCAACTGAGGGCAACACAAGCATCTGAGTACTAGTATTGTTATCTCCCGGCTTGGCTGCGATGTTGCTGGAATCTTTGGAGTTGTAATACTTATAGCTAGGATCGAGAGACGATGCTGATTCGGCGCTACCAGTGTCTGGATGGAATGTGGTTTCTGAGTCGATAGAAGGAGATGAGCGAATGTGGTTGTCGGTCATTGCTGTTTGGGTGATAGGATTTTCAGCACGTTCCGATCGCGATCGAATCGTCAGAACGTAGAAACTCAAACCTGGAAAGAAATATTAGAGCTGAAATTTGTTTCTAACTTCCGTTGAGTTGGAATTGCTAGTCAATTTAGATTAGCAATTGCTAATTTGCAGTCAGTTTCGTGTAGATGACTTCCAAATTCAACGCCAAAAAATAAGCCACTTTTAAGAGTTATGGTTTAGCTAATTGTCAGTACTGCGATCGCCGATAGAATCAAAATTATAAAGTGAATTGGCGAGGTACTAACCGAAAAGCTTACATAACGCGGCATAGTGGTTCCAATGAGTAATTTTTTGATGCGCTTGCCATTTCTTTTGATTTAGCTTAGATTTAGCTCGCGGCAACGCGACAGCGGTGTTCGTTTCTCCAAGCTTGAGGACTCGTACCGTAAAACTGACGAAAGTAACGACTGAAATGGCAAACGTCTTGATAGCCAATGGTTTCAGCAATTTGACCGATAGTCTGCTCGGTTTTTTGCAGCAAGCAAATTGCTTGCGCCATTCGGCGTTCTACTAACCAGCGATGAACGCTCTTACCAGTTTGCTGTCTGACTAAATTAGTTAAATAAGCTGGAGAATAACCCACAGCTTGTGCTATGTCACACAGAGTAATTGGTTGCCAGTAATTCTCTTCAATGAAGCGAAACACAGCTGCCATTTGAGAAGTTGCCGGAAAGATTGAGTGCAAAGCTGTAGAGTTTAAAGTTTCAGCAACCGCTGCTTTTGAAAGTGTCTGCCGATCGTTAGATGTATACCATTTCTGAATAGTCTCTCTCTTTTCCAGTTGGACGTTAATTGCTCTGAGTAATTCCTTTAAAGTACAAGGTTTAGTTAGATAATCATCTGCTCCTAACTCCATGCCTTTACGGATGTCATCTCGCGTTGTTCTACTAGTAACAAAGATGAACGGAATAACTGCTGTGGCAGGGTTTTTGCGGATGGCAGTTAGAACACCAAACCCATCGTATTCAGCTATTCTAGCAATGCCACACACGATTAGATCGGGTAATTGCTTTTGGACTTGTTGTATACCAACCGCACCATTTTCAGCACTAATGGCATGAAAACCTTTAGCCTCCAAACACTCTAAAAATAAATTGCGAGTTTGGACGCTCTCTTCTATCACCAGAATCTTTTTCACCATATCCTCTGCCATGAAAACGTTATTAACATGGGAAGGATTTATCTGAATGACACAGATCTGTCAAAAGCATTTTGCAACACTCTTGTCCTTCCATTGAATGCAAGAGTCGTTAAATTCGCTCGGTAATAACCTATTTAATTACAGTTTCAGAGCAGAGTAGCGTAGATACTACATATGTCCAATCCAATTTAGCAGACAAGCGTTTACTGTATTAAGTGTTACTCTAGAAAATACGTATTAAGCAACGGACTTAACACGGAAATACTTGAGAAAGCTGAACAAGTCACTAATCAAGAGCTTAACAGAGATTTTGTCTACCTGCGAAAGCCACTATGTGTAGTTTATGTCTGATTTATGTCTAACTTGTTTTTTTTTGATTCAGCTAGCAAATATTGATAAGTAATTACTATCAAAATGAAAATTCTTGTTTTTAATTAGAGAGTTGTTGTGCTGTATACGCAAATAATATAAACGCATATGCTCATGCTCGCTCTTATGTAAATTAGTGCGATCGAACACACCTTTAGAAACCATACAATCTCATGCTTTTGATAGACGCGGGATTAAGAATACAGTAGCTATTGTGTTGTTTGTCGTTGATTTGCGTGTAATCTTATCTAAAGTCTCAGTCAGAGTTCGAGTAGCAAACAATCATTTCTAGAACGCCCGATCGCGTTTACTGTATTAAAAGTCACTCAGATTCAGCCCAGAAAAACCTAAGATTCAGCTCTTCACATCACGACAAAAACTAAGTGATGAAGACAAGTTAGGTATAAAAAAAATTGACTAGTTTAATAAAAAATTAATTTCAGCAGCGCTATTGATTTAACACTGCTGCCGATCGCACTCAAAACGATCGCCAAATCTAACTTCTACGACTTAATTGCTGGAACTGCAATCGCCAAGCGATCGTAGCAAAGATAGTCAGACTCAAAACAGCTATTCGAGAGCTAGATCTAGAATTTGTCATCTTCAACGTGTCGTATGTGTAGTCATACTTAGTTAAATCTAATGTGTCGGCTGGGGTAACGATATCATTTGCAGATACAGCAGGTAATAAAGATAGTTGATCTCCCGTCCCTTGATTGGCTGGGGTTGATTCACCCCCATCCCAGGGCCACATGCGATCGCTCAAATTTTCCCCATAATGACCACCTTGAGCGGGATAATATTGACTACCAGCATGACCGCTTTGCTGCCATTCCGCCCAGAGTCGATCCACATTAGCATGGATTAACCAAAATACCGGATCGTAAATCGAACTCGCAAGAGAAGCCATTGTACCTAGAGGTTCGGGACGACCTACACTAGGGTCGAAATTAGCTCCACCCACAAAGCTATGAAAATAATTATGCATAAATACTCCAGTCGTTGGTTGACCGGAGGGATTTAATTGAATGAACCCTTCGATCGCTTGGCGAAAAGTATCGTAGTCGTTTGCAGCCAGAATGCGATCGACATCTGCTTGAGGCACTGGGTAGCTGTTGGTTGGCGGAAGTTGCATGAAGCGCAGTAGCACTTCACCCATCGGTTGTCCATCTGGTGTAATGTGCAATTCTGGGTACAAACTCCAGCCATTGGCGGCGCTAAAAGTACCGGGAACTGCACCACCCGAAAAATTGCCTGCGTTTGGAATTGAGATTGTGACTCCTTCGCCGTTGCCACCCGCAAAGTCATCTGAGAAAATTGCTGCTAACGCTTGGGGGTTCGTCCAGTCCCAATAAGGAAGCGTGACGTTAGGATCGACCGATCGCAAAGCTGTTTCAAATCGCCAGATAAATTCGCGATGCCAAGGTAATAATATCGAGCTTTCGTGAGCGCCATCATGCCCAGCTGCTGGACCTTTAGCATTGTTTGACATTAGCCCCATTGCCGCGACGTGTTGGGCGACAAACTCGTCGTAAATGCTAATTTGATGCTCGGGTAAAGTGGTATTTTTTAGGGTTTTAATTGCCTGGATGAAGGCTGCTTTCTCTGTAGAAGTGAGGTCAATAATATTTTTTCTGACGGCTATATTGTCGTCAGCACTGACAGAACTTCCCGATCCGATCGAAATAGCAATTAAACTCACAGCCAATAAGAACGCGATCGCGCGGCGAAACATCTTCATAGTCTTACTTTTTCTTCTCTTGCATTGCTCATCTGCTGAGGCAGTCACTAGAAAAACTAAGTTAGAAGAAGCAAAACAGCAAAACAATGGATAATTTTTTGAAGTCCTGTCGATTCTTTTGTAATTACGTCGATAATCAAAAAGATAGGAATCTTAGGGTCAATCTTCACCGCTCGTCTCTGACTCCCACGGATATTTGAGCTGGGGCAGGCTAGCGCAAGCGATAAGAGTAAGGTGGGCATTGCCCACCTTACTAACAATGAAAATTCAATTAATTTTTATTAAAATTGCCGCTTTTTTTAGAAAACAGTAAAATATAATACAGAAACAAAATCGTTCATCTCTACAATTTTTTCAAATTCTGTCTTCTGGCAGATGTGATGTGGAGACGGAAGTAGGGAGCCATCCCGAAGGAACGCGCCTCATTCTAGTCAAACTACTAAAAAAATTTGACCTAAAAAATTTGAACTATAGAGGCGAAGCCATGAAACTCTCATATCGCGGTGTCAGTTACGAACAAAATTCACCCCAAATAGAAACTATGGCAGGCGCAGCTGGCGGAACGTATCGCGGTGCAACCTGGAACCATCAATATCTCAGACATATTCCCGTACCGCAGCCCAAAGTTGACTTGAAGTATCGCGGCGTTGCTTATTCCACTGGCGATCCAATCGATGTAGAAGTTGTGCGGTTGCGGCGAGAATACACGCAAGTCAATGGAGCAACTGCGAATACGACAGCGATCGCTACTAAACAAAAGCCAGCTAAGAGCGATCGCCAGCAGGTGTTGCAAGAACTACACAGCACCCATCTAGATCACTTGCGTCGTAACTTAGAACGACGGCTGCAAATAGCTAGAAAAAAAGGTGACAACCACCTGATTCAATTACTCGAAGCTGAATCGAGACAGCTAGCATAAGCTCATTTGTCTCGGTCATTGGTCATTTGTTGTGGTTAATGACCAATGACAAATAACAATATCATTTATCAGCACGGAATAAGAGAAAGCCAGCCGTGGCAAAACCAAAAATATTAGGTAACCATGCTGCTAACCACGGGGAGAGAACGCCAGATAAACCCAAAGCGTCACACATAAACAGCAGCATATAGTAACTGAAAATAATAATGACGCTAATTCCAAAACTGGTCGCTCGACCTTTACCCTTAGGATTGGTCCCTAGAGTTGCACCTACTAAGCCAAAGATAGTGCAAATAAATGGAAAAGCAATTTTTTCTTGAATCCGCAGGCTGTAACGGCGGATTTTTTGTTCGTTACCACTCATCATCGCGACTTGCAATTGTTCGCTGACTTGAGCAATATTCATTTCATCTGAGTCGCGGGTGTTAGCAGCAACATCTAAGGGGGTGCGCGGTAGTTGTAACTGTTGATGCTCAAACCGGACAATATTGCGATAGGAACTGTCAGGTGCAACTAGATAGATCGTGCCATTATAAAAATCCCACTTATTCTGTTTGGGGTTCCACTCGGCTGAATCTGACACCACAATTTGGTTGAGATCGCCACGGGAGCGATCGATAATTGTCAAACCCCTCATTCGTTGCCCGTCAAAGGCATCAGCATAGAATAGGCGAGTTAATCGCTTAACTTCTCTGCCATCTGCTAGCTCAATTTCCTGATATTCTGGATAGTAAATGTTTTGTTCTTGAAATTGGGGTTTTTCTTCCTTCAGGGCTCGACTTAGAGTCGTTGTAGCTCGATAGTTAGCAGCTGGGACGACTTGCTCGTTAAATAAAAAAGTCAAACCCATAACACAAGTACTCAGTACCAATGCGGGCAATACCAGCCGATAAATGCTGACTCCACAACTACGTAGAGCCGTTAGTTCGCTATCGCTAGACAGCCGACTGTAAGTCATTAAAGCTGCTAGGAGAGTGGACATAGGAAAAGCCAGCACGACAAAAGACGGTAGCTTTAAGAGAAATACGTCAAATGCGATCGAGATTGGGAGTCCCGATTCCACCACCCGCCGCACCAGCTCAAACACTGTACCAACTGCGACTAAAACTGAAGAGAAAGCTCCTACGCCAAATAAAAACGGTGGAATTAACTCAGCCGCAATGTAGCGATCCATCAGTGCTGGCTTGGGAACCAGCAATTGAAAGGCTTGGAAGCGTTTGTGTTTGGCAAATGTCATTGGAATGAAAACTAGGGAGTGGTTGAAGGTAATTGGTGATTGGTGACTGGTAATTGGTAGTTGGTAGTTGTTGGTTATCGCTCGCCACTACTCACTACTCACTTACAACTGAAAATTTTGACCGAGATAGTATTTTCGTACTAAGGGGTTGTGATAGAGTTCGTCCGCACTACCAGCAGCTAAAATTTCTCCCTCTCGCATGATATAGGCGCGATCCGTAATGGCTAGAGTTTCGCGGACGTTATGATCTGTGACTAGGATACCAATTTGGCGATCGCGTAGCTTTTGTACCATACCTTGAATTTCTGCGACTGCGATCGGGTCAACTCCAGCAAATGGCTCGTCCAAGAATAAAAACTTCGGTCCTTCTACTCCTGATGCTAAGGCTCTAGCTAATTCAGTTCTGCGCCTTTCTCCCCCAGAAACGCTAATTCCTTTCGTATGTGCGACTTTTTCTAATCGGAATTCTCGCAGAAGAGTGTGGAGTCGAGTTTGCCATTCCCGACGCGGTACTTGAGTTTGCTCCAGCACCAAAAGAAGATTATCTTGTACGCTGAGGTGACGAAATATACTGGGTTCCTGGGCTAAATAACCAAGACCTAACCGCGCTCTTTTGTGCATGGGTAAGCTGGTAATGTCTCGGTCATCCAACCAAACTACGCCGCGATCGGGTTTTTCTATCCCTGTAGCAATATAAAAAGTCGTTGTTTTTCCCGCACCATTGGGTCCGAGTAACCCGACAACTTCGCCCTGCGAGACAGAAATATCGACACGATTGACAACAGTGCGCTGCTTATAGGACTTGTAGATATTCTCTAGAGCAAATCTCATGGAGAGGAGGAGTGAGTAAAGAGCAGTTAAAAGTCAAAAGTTAAAAGTTAAAAGTCAAAAGTTAAAAGTCAGAACTAATTGACAACTTTGTAAAGACGTTACATGTAACGTCTCTACACTGATAACTGATAACTGACAACATATCATTTCGGAGCAGTTGGGGTGCTGGTGGTGGGTTTGGAGTTAAAGCGGGGAGTTGCGGGCGCTGGAGGTTTTGATGTAGGCGGTTTGGGTTTAAAATTGGGAGTTGCTGGCGCTGGAGCGGCAGTTTGAGGGTTGGTGTCGTTCACAATATAAGTAGATCTCACTTGTTGATTTGCCTTGGGTGTGGCAATAAAGCGACCTTGATCGATTAAATAAGTAATACTTTCTCCTTTAAGACTGTTACCCTGCTGCAACACATTAACGTTACCACTCAACACGATTTTGCGTTCTTTCTGATAGTATTGTGCTTGAGCTGCCGTAGCTTGAATTTGGCGAGCTGGATAAAATATTTGTACGTTACCGCGAGCTGTAAAGATGCCACTTTTGGAGTCAGCTTCCTGAATGTCAGAGTTAATTGTCAGAGATTGACTAGCATCCTGTGACGGTGGCGGAGTTTGGCTTTTGGCAATTGATGGGAGGAAAATGGAAGCGATCGCTAGCGTCACTGGTACGATCCAGCGCCAGCAAAAAGGAGGACGGCAAAAAGCAGGTACAGAAGGCATCATTAGTAGTGTGGGTAACACGGAGTTAAGCAGTGCATCACAGATGGTATCGCCCATCTGAATTTGCTGTATGTAGTGTAACAACCTCGGCGCGTGGAAGCTGAACTAGTAGCAAATGACAGCACGAAATTGGGAATGTGTCAATCTCGACGCACTCAACCAGCTGAAGGTTTCGCCACTCAAATATAACTGGTGGTTGGTAGTTGGTAGTTGGCGATTTCGGTTGCTAGTTGTTGGTTATTGAGAAGAAGCGAGAAAATAGAGATAGGTGAAGGCTCGCCATCGCTGGTTCACGATCTTACTGCTTCCGACTCCCTTTCTTCACTGACAACTTTGTAAAGACGTTACATGTAACGTCTTTACACTGATAACTGATAACTGACAACTGATTTATGGAAACAGTAGAGAGAAATATTACGGCGCATCTAGAACCCGAGCAAATGCTTGCAGGTGGAACTGACCCAGCATTCTTTGACTGCCAAGAAGTATGGTATCCCGTCCATTACGTGCAAGATTTGGATAAATCTAAGCCCACACCATTTACTCTATTGGGACAAGATATTGCGATCTGGTGGGAGCAGCAAGCTGAGTGCTGGCGCGTGTTTGAGGATAAATGCCCTCATCGCCTCGCGCCTCTGTCGCAAGGGAGAATAGCTGAGGATGGGTTGTTAGAATGCCCTTACCACGGATGGGCGTTTGCTGGTGCGGGAGACTGTCAGCGCATTCCCCAACAGGTAGCGGGTCAAGCAGCAGTGACTTCTCCGAGAGCCTGCGTGCGATCGCTTCCTACAATAGTTAAGCAAGGGCTGCTGTTTGTCTATCCCGGCAAAGCTGAGAATGCAACCAAGACTAAAGTTCCTGTTATTGAACCCTTGGAAGAATCCTTAGAGGGATGGGTTTGCATCGACACGTTTCGCGACTTACCCTATGATGCGCTAACACTAATGGAAAATGTCTTGGACGCTAGCCACGTTCCTTTTACTCATCACCGTTCTGTAGGGAATAGGGCGAATGCCAGTTCGGTAGAATTGGAGGTAGTCGAGTCTGGCAAGCACGGTTTTACAGGGGTGTGGCAGGAAGGACCTCGACGCGGAACTTTGGGACGGCAAGACACGACTTTTGTAGCTCCAGGGTTGATGTGGCACGACTTGACATCAAAGCAATTTGGACGAACCCTTACTGCTGTCTACGCTACTCCGATTCGCAAGGGTGAATGTCGGCTATTTGCCCGTTTTCCGTTTAAATTTGCTTCTAAATTGCCTGGTTGGATAATTAAGCTCACACCCCGCTGGTATTCTCATTTGGGGCAGAACTCTGTTTTGGAGGACGATCAAATTTTTCTGCATTACCAAGAGCGATATCTCGAAGCTAGTGGGGGGAGTGGTAATTTTACTAAAGCTTTTTATCTACCGACTCAGGCTGATGCTTTCGTGATTGAGTTGCGTCAGTGGGTTAATCAGTACAATGCTAATCCATTCCCAGGGGAAACTTTACCACCGGCGTTATCAACAGCACAGTTGTTAGATCGCGATCGCTCTCATACTTCTAAATGTGCTAGTTGTAGAGCAGCACTGGCAAATCTTCAACGCCTGCGGTTAGGACTCGCGATTGTTGCAGCAGTCATCGCAATTATCAATCCACCTCTGACTCTGTTTCTAGGAGAAAATGCCGCTACAGGTTCGCTTCTGTTTGCAACAGTGGCTTTAATTCTAGGTGCGGTTTGGCTGTGGTTAGGTAGGCTGGAAAAGCAATTTTATCAAGGTCGAGAAATTCCCCTGCGGAATTTACCTGAGAAAAAGCGATCTCGCCATTAAATAACGTTAAAAAAGAAAGAGGCATTGCATTGCAACGCCTCTATTCCCTGTTTTTTAACTCTTGTAGCTGTTTTTCACTCCACACAACATAAAAAATCGCCCCGCCCATTGCTCCTACAATCAATAAAAAAGTCAGCATTGCGATCGCTCCTTTGGCAATTTACGCACTTCGAGCCAAAATTAATCCTTAATTCATCAATCTACAGTCTTACGTTCTAAATTTATCCACAGGATTAATTGCAATTAGTATAGAGATAAATCTATACTTGGCTTGATGGTGGAATTTAAGCTAGTGGCGATCGCTGGTTCTGTCTTAGCGGTACTCTATACACAAGAGTGTTTATTCGCCCGCTCGATTGCTTGTGACCTCCACTCGCATTCACTTACTAGTTAGCGATCGCAGATTGATTCTGTTGGTGTTTTACTGCGAGGAACAACAAGTATGGCAATTTCGCGTGTTGCGGGGAACAGGTGTTTTTGGCGAGGGAAAAATTTACTACACGGCTGAGGCAGCAGAAAAAGCAGCTAGGGAATGGATTGCAGCCGATAGTTAAATAGTGCGGTTCAATTCTCGCCACATCTGTTTCGATAAATCGATAAATGTATAGGCAGCGGGAGTCAAGCCTGTGGCGATCGTTTATGGATAGGCTCCGTGAAAGTTCTAAGAATGCTATATGATGGAGCGAAATTTTATACTCTCAGTAATCTTTTTTCGCAAAACATTACAAATAATCGCTGCAATGCCAAATTTTGAACTTAAGTAACGGAAATTCCCAACTTTTTGTATTGTATTACTACCCATCATAAATATGTATTTTAAACTACAGAAAAATCTCAAGGAATGGGGTTTTCCTGGGGGTAAATATGCGTTGGCGGAAGCGATTTTCTCTGTTTGGCTTGTTGCTAGTAGTGAGTTTAACTGCGGTATTGCTATCGACAAACTTACTAGCTCCGAAGCTGACTCTTGCCACAGAAGCCCTGCTACAACCAGCCCCAACTCAACCACTTGGTTACTACGACTATTTTGGAAAATTACTCACCCCGCAAGCAGCCGAGAAACTCGTGCGCCAAAAGGGTTTAGATCCGAGCGCTCCTGGTGCTTTTGAACGAATTGGCGCTGTCCAGATTACCCAACAGTTGATAGAAGCTGGGGATGATATTTTCCTCAATCGCAAAGTTGGTGACACGCTGGGAATTCAAGGTGTCCTTGGTTTCGGTACGGGCTTAGCTCGGATTCAACCAGAGTTAATCGCAGCAATACGAAAATTAGGCGGGCGACCAACCACTAATTTACAACTTACCCTCCAGCAAGATTTAAAACTGGGCAGTCATTTCTATGCCAAAGGAAGCACGCTCGATACTGGTCTGGATGTCCTTTTGGGAGCTACTTTCCCGATTGGTTTAAAGCCTGATGGCAACTTTACTTGTGCGGTATGTCATGATGTTACGTCTCAACTCGGCGATCGCCTCAAGGGAGTACCTAATGGCGATCTCAACGTTCGCTTTTTGATTGCGCTTGCACCCAACTCCACAGCAGGCTTTGCTCGCTTAGATCTCGACCCGCTCGACCCTAAATATCAAGGCAACGGTAAGGCGATCGTTGATAGTCGCGGCAATTTAGTCACTTTACCCGATCCGCAAAAGTTTGAGGATGCTTTCGACGATACTTTATTAGACGTGCCTTTCGGTCACTTTGAGAGTTCTCCTGATGGCATCAACAACACCACTCAAATACCAAGCGTTTTCACTTTTAAGAGCGGTCCCTACTTTTTCGACGGGCAGTTTGCGATCGGTCCCTTTGCTGGATTAAGTGCTACTGGTAACGGCGTTCACTCATCTGAAGGTAATTTGCTAGCAGCAGCACAGCTCAGCACCGAGACTCTGGGCTTAGATCCTGAAGTTTATTTAGGTGTTGTCCTGCAAAATGCTGCCGATCCTCGCTTGCGTTTACCAGAAGGAGTACGGGTAAAACCTTCGGAATGGCTGCGCCAGGTGGCTCCCGACCCCAGACAAGCAGAACTAGAAGATCAGATTCCGGCTCCTGGTGCTGGTACGTATCCCAATTTGCGACCTAGCTTATTTACCTACAATGGAGCAATTTTCAGCCCTGACAGCTTTGTTCAAGACGATATTGCTAGCGGACCCTTCTTATTTGCCGACAATGCTATGGCTGCCTTTCAAAATAGCCTAGTACCACCTCCCAATCGAACCCAAGAGAACATCACGGCACTGAAAAACGGTTCCGTGCGGCGCGGCGCTCAAGTCTTTCAACGAGCTAATTGCGCGACTTGTCACGCGCCTCCTTTCTTTACAGACAACAAAATTCACCCTTTGAAACAATTAGGTAATAACTCAGCCCGTGCGCGATCGCGTCTTGCTTTGAAAGACGTGCTAGTACCACCCAAGATCTACACGCTTAACAATCCCGTTCCCATTCCTGCAAATGCCGAAGTGTTAGACGTACCAACAGAGGGGATTAGCGACAGTCCAACCACTCTACCAAAAGGTTTCTTACCAGATGGCGGTTACAAGACTCTTTCCTTGCGGGGAGTATATCTCAGCGCACCTTATCTGCATGATGGTGGAGTAGCAGTCAGAGCAGGCAGCTTGAAGATACAATCTAATGGCAGTTTTACGGTAGTCGATCGCACGGGTTTAGGTTTAACTGGAACTCTCAGCATCGGTCAATCTGCTGATAGTGCAAGTAGTTTGCGGGCTTTACTAGATCGTCAATTACGCAGTCAAGTTATTGCGGCTAATCAAGCTAACCCCGCTTTAGTACGCAGTAATTTAGATGGAACGGGACATGAATTTTATGTAGATAAAACTACAGGATTTACTCCGGCACAGCAAACCGATTTAATTAATTTCTTACTTGCATTGGATGACGATCCAGGTCGTTTTTAGTCTTGCAAATGCAGTCCAACTAGGGAAAAACAACTTTAGGATTAGGTGCATGACCTAAAAATAAATGTGCTGCCGATCGCAAGACAATTTCCGAATACAAAATCTTCTGAATAGTTAAACTCAGTGCGCGTTTGGCTGCGGCATTGTATGCGGCGATTTCTCCTTCTAGGGTGAAATCACTTCCAGTCAGATAGTGGTCGTAATCGTGCATTGCCAAGAAGATAAAGCCGTAGATCGGGTTGGGGTAAATAGAGCTATCGTAGCTATCAGCAGAAACCCAGAGATGACCTCGTTCAATATCGGCAAACATCTGTTTGGGATTGTCATAGCGCATATAGTCTGAAAATTGCAGATTCAGAGGCAGTTGTTGAAACTCACCCATCAGCCAATCGCACATCTGGGCGATCGCTTCATCTGAAATTTCAGCGGGGTTGCCTTCTAAGTAAAGTCTGGCGAGGGTTTCGACTTGAGACGCAATAGTGTTTTTTTGAGCGGCTACCATATCGTTCTCTGCTTGTACTCGTGCTATTCACATCCTGACAATTCCTAGCAAGAATTTCTTTAAGGTAGCTCATGTTTTAAAACACAACAGTACCTAGTGCGTTTAAAGAAATGTTTTTATTTCGCGCATCAGCCGTAGGCGAAGCGTAGCGTTAGACGCAAAGACGCAAAGAAGAGCGCAAAAGGTAGTTTATCTTTTTTATTCATGTGTCGTTGTTCAAAGGAAAGTTATCAAAAACTAATGATGAAAGTAGATTTCCTATTTATTAAAATCAATTTCTAATTCTAAATAACCCGTTTCTAGATCTGTGGTTCTAAGAAAACGAAATTCTTCACTCACACCAATAACTATTTCAGCAGTGGTGTAGATGATGCAACCATCAACTAAATGTCCACCAATTGTTTTGCCATTGCGATCGCTAATGGCAATATGTAAATGAACGCCTGTATTAGCAACCGTGCCATTAAGAGAAAGAATTTCAAATTTATCGTGTAATGTTGTAATTTCCTCGCGATCGGCAAAGCGAATCGCTGCTTGCTTCAAACTCCCAATTGCAGTTAAAATAAACTCTGCTTCGATATTCTGTGTCTGAACGAAGTCTTTTAAACTTTGTCTTAAATCTTGGCTGGGCTTGAGTCTGAGAGGAAGAATCTTCATTAATTATTAATTGTAAATTCGTTAGATGCCACCTATTATGGTAAGGTGGGCAATGCTCTGATAACTGAGAACTGAGAACTGATAACTGTTAGTTATGCAGGCAACAACTGAACAATTGCAGCAAATTTCAATTTTTTCAGGTTTGGAACCAGAACAACTGGCATATTTAAAACCACATACTTTAGTCAAAAACTATCTACGCGGAGAAATTATTTTACACGAGGGCGATCGCCTACCTGCGAAACTCTTTTCAGTTCTAAGTGGCACAATTCAGGTCAAGAAAACCGCTTCTACGGGGAAAGAAACCATTCTGCGAACCTTGTCAGCAGGAGAATTATTTGCCGCACCTTCCCTATTTGGTAATGGAATTTCACCTGCAACAGTGGTGAGCGATCGCGACTGCCAAATTCTCACCGTCGATCGCGCTGTACTCTTAGAAATGATTCGTCAAAATCCAGAAGTTGCCTTGCGGATTTTAGTTGTGATGAACGATCGCCTACAACATTTGCACAATACCGTTCATGGATTGGCATCAGAACGAGCGATCGTGCGGCTGGCACGGTTAATTCATACTTCTGTGGTGGAAGAAGGCACGGAGACAACGACAGCGGGTCTATGTTTGCGATCGCGTCTTCCCTATTATCAAATTGCCCGCAGCATCGGCATTACCTATGAAGAATGCGTGCGTTTGTTCAAACAGTTGCAACCAATTGTCAGCTATCATCGCGGTGGTCAAATCGTGCTGCGCGATCGCCATAAGCTAGAAGAGATTGCGGCAGGAGACTGAAGCCTCTCAGTTTCTCAGCTCCCTGCTCGTGCGCTCCCTACTCCCCGCTCCCTTTTACAGAAGATTGCCTGACGATGAGTTTTGTCTCTAAGATAAGAGTTGTTTTTTTATTGGGAATACCTAAGAGAATTTCCGCCGCGATCGCGCCTTTTTCGACTAAAGGTTGTTGTATAGTTGTCAACGAGGGTCGCACTTGAGCGGCAAGGGGAATACCATCAAAGCCAACGATTGCCACATCTTCGGGAACTTTTAACCCTAGATTTTCTGCTGCCCGTAATGCCCCCAGTGCTAACATGTCGCTCATAGCAAGAATTCCTGTCGGTCTGGGATGACGCTGCAATAAAGCGATCGCCGCAGCAAAAGCCCCCTCTACACCGTGGCTGTTGGGAGTCTCTTCGATTGGCACTAGAGTAGGATCGATACCTGCCGCTTGGATGGCATCAGCATAACCGCGCCAACGGTGCAATGCATTGCGAAAAATGGCGCTTTTGAGTCGTTGGGCATCAACTGGTCCTGCATAGGAGTCGTTGTGTAAATCCATCGCAATGATGCCTAAGTCCCTGCGATTGAGACTGAGTAAATGTAATGCTGCGGTACGAGCAGCTTGGCGATCGTCAATGCCAATGAATGGTATACCTTTTAGTACGGGTTGATCGACTGCTACTACTGGCATCTGTCGTTCCAAAACACGCACGATTGCCTCACTCTCATCGGGAATACAGTAAAGGATAAAGCCGTCTACTGCTGCTTGTTGAATCGTCTGCTGAGCAACATCGGAGTCTAAAGCTGGAACGATCAATAAACTAGCCTTTGCCTGCTCGCATACTTTCGATACTCCCTGTAAAAAGGCGATCGATACCGGATCGTTAAAAGCATAAGGTAGTGCTTCAGAAAATATCAAGCCGATTGCACCTGTTTGTCCTGTCCGCAGCATTCTTGCCATTGGGTTTGGACCCGCATAACCCATCTCCTTCGCCACCGCCAACACCTTCTGTTGAACTTCTGGAGAAAGTTGATCGGGTCGATTAAACGCATTTGATACCGTTGTACGAGATACCCCTGCTGCTCTAGCAACATCCAGTAGCGTGATGGATTTTCTAGCTTTACTCTGCTTCATGCCTTTAACATCTATCTTCCTCCAATTTTCCCTATAAATACGATTTTAGGGAACTTGATCGATTCAGAAAAATTGTTTAGCATGAAATGGAAACTGAATCGATTCAGTAAACAACAAACGTAACAAAGTGTGAGGAAGATTATGATGAGAACTTACGAACAATGGCGCAACTACAGAGAGCTGGAACTAATCAGAAGACATCCACCAGCCAAAGAGTTACTAGAAGTCCAAATACTGTCTTTGTTTCGAGACATTTGGGGTTCCTGGCAAAATTTGTGGTGTAGCAACAACGAGCCGCAGATTAGCGAGATAACAGATTCTACCGGACAGACGCGATGGAAAATCTACGAGCCAACTAGCGATCGCACCTTCCAACTCGAATCGCATCAGGAAGTTTTAACTTGGCTAGAACACCGGCATCAGTGACCAGTGACTAGTGGCTAGTGGCTAGTGGCTAGTGACCAGTGACCTGTTACCAGTTAATTGCGACTTTTGATTTCTGACTTTTGACTTTTGACTTGCGAGCGGGGTGGGGTTCTGTGGGAACCGAAATACTTTTCACTGCGATAACGCAGCCAAACTCTTAAAACTTGGGGAATTTGGTCTTTTTGCTCCGGCGTGAGAGTATTGTAGAGCGCTAAAGCGCGATCGCGTTCGCCACGACAAGCAGCATTATTATGAGCATCCCAGTAGCTTCTAGCAACGCGAATTCGCCGACAAACCTCTTTGATGAGTGCTGCTTCTGATAAAGGTTTTTCCTTAGTCATTGGTTATGAGTAGGTGGCTAGTGGCTGGCGGCTAGTGGCTTGAATCTTTTCGATCGCTAGCCACTAGTCACTCTTCACTACTCACTTAGATGGCGCGAGTTGGTTGGCTTTACGGGCAAGTTCTACATCTTTGGCTGTAATTCCGCCAGCATCGTGAGTCGTTAGATCGATCGTAACGCGATTGTAGACGTTAAACCACTCTGGATGATGACCCATTGATTCGGCAACTAGTGCCAGACTCGACATAAAACCAAAGGCTTCTACAAAAGACTTGAACTGATACTGACGGTGGAGTTTTCCTGCTTCTATACTCCAGCCGCTCAATTCTCCCAAAGCTTTTTTTAATTCTGCTTCAGATAGTTGAGAGTTACTCATAGCATACTCCTGAATCGCTGGCTGCATGGCAGAAATTGAACTACTAAAGCTAGGTTGACTGAATAGAGCGATCGCTGTCAACAACAAGCCTACAAAAAAGAGCGCGATCGCGAAGTGTGACGAATGCTGCGGCAACCATCTAAACAGAGATTTTTTGAAATTCATAAAAAAAACAGAAGTCGTGCGATCGTATTGGTATCGATCGCAAATTATGTCATAAAATTTTTTCTCTCAGCAGATGTACTCAAAATTCTTTCGCGAGCACCTCTATTGCATACTACTATTACAGCCTAGTTTTTTGCCTGATATAGCAACCTATTTGATTCATAAGCGTGGAGCAGGCTTCTAGCCTGCCGCAGATTAGAAGCCTACTTTACAAATCATTTAGAACTGCTATGTAATATAATCCGATTACCATCAGGATCGTATGCGTAAATTTCTCTGCCGTGGGAGGCTGTAACAATTTGCCCTGGTGGTGGACAGCCGATTTTAGTGAGATGGGCGATCGCTGCTTCTAGATCTTTTACTTCTAAACACAAACTCATGCTGCTTTGAGTTGAGTTCATAAATTCTGCTTGGTTTGATGCTTTAGGTTTAAATATGCCCAAACGCAAACCAGTCACCTGAAATTCTGCATAAATATTAGGAATTCGATCGAGCGGAGTTTGCTCTAGAAGTTGCTGATAAAAATTGACTAGCAATTCAAAATCTTGAGTTGCTAACGTGACTAATGAATTCGTGCAATTTAATACCATGTTTGTCCGTCTATCACTTCTAGCTCGTTTACGAACAACAGATATTTTGTAATACAGTGGGCAATGCCCACCCTAAACTTTCATTTCTAAACTTAAATTTCACTGTTTCTTTTTGCCCGTTGTCAGTTTCCTCTTTAATTACTATTTACTGTTGCAGGCATATGTGAAATATCTCTTGCAGGATCGCCTAAAGTGCGAACATTAGCAGCAAATTCAAGCAAAATTCCATCGGGGTCGAAGAAATAAAAGGATGAAATAAATGTATTTTCATCGAGTTCGTTAACAAAACCAGATGGAACATCTGCATGATGTAATACAGGTGTAGCTGTTACACCTTTAGCAGCTAACTTTTCTCTGTACTCTTCTAGTTTTTCTAGAGGTACGTTAAAAGCAAGATGATTCATCGAAGCATGGGCGGTTGTGAAATTACCATTTTGCAATCCTTCAGGATTAACTGATGCAATTCCAGGCGCAGCGGCTGGTGCTTGGGGAAACCAAAAAAATGCGATCGCGTCGCCGTTACCAACATCAAAGAAGAAATGCTGCCCACCATCAGGGAGGGCAATTGTTTTAATCAGTTTTAGCCCTAAAGTATTAGTATAAAAATCTACTGTACGCGCCATATCTTTGCAGACCAAGGCAATATGATTGATACCCTGCAATTGAAAATCTATCATGCTAAATACCTCTGAAAAAGAAAGGAGATCGGAGTTTATTTAGTGAAATCGTCTGCTAGTGAATTTATGTTCTCCAGCCTGCTGCCATAGTATCATCCCGATTGCTTAGATAACACATGATACGTTAACTGAGTGCAAAAAACGATCGCTACCCAGGCGATCGCATATTTATCGTACTAACCTTGTTGGCTAAACTTATTCCTCTAGATAACTAGAGCTATCCCAAAAAATCTGCTCTAGAATAAACTTGATTGCTTCCAAATATAGAGCGTTTTGATAGGATTCTTCATATTTCTCAAACAACTCTTTAATAGTAAAAACTCGTCGTTTAGCTGGTTTCGATTGCTGCTGAAGATGATTTCGAGGTGCTACAGTTTTTACTTGCTGCTTAATTAAAGTAACTTGAACGGGCAATTGCCCTTCCGCTTGTTGAAGCGATCTTTGTCTTCCTATCCTGACTCTCTTGCTTTTGTTTTTAGGAGGAAACAACAAATATCCAGCTACGAATTTAGTAGAAAGCAGTTGAGAGTGTTTGAATTTCATGATGTATTCCAATTATGCTTCGCTTCAAGTAGGAGTATCTAGTCTGGCAAGATGGAAGCTAGCTGAGGCAGTCTCGATCTCTCGCTCCAGCTCTACCATGCTCGGTAAGCGGGTAGGGAAGGCAAGGGAGAAGAAAGAAGCGGTCTTAACAATCGGAAGAAAATAGAAGATTCTGCCTTGCTCAAGTCGGGAAAGAGTCAACTCGTGACCGACAATTTGAAATTAGGATATTAATGTGAATAATTTGTGAACTGTTGACGGTTGATGGTTTTTTGGTTGTTGCCCCTCTGCTCCTAGCCTCCTCTGCTACCTTCCCCCGATTCTGGTACGGGCAGGTTTTGAGGGGAGATTGCTTTAGTTGTAAATCTTTGGCTAAACCCGCCCCTACAATTCCCAACTCTCGACTCCCGACTCCCATCTTTCCTTATTCACTCCATTGCAGGATATCGCAGATTTGTGCTACCAATTCCTGGGCTTTGAAAGGTTTGGCGATCGTACCCGCTACGCCTAAATCAAGTAATTGCTGTTGTTCGCTGGTTCTGACTTTGGCAGTGAGAAAGATTGTGGGAATATGACAAGTAGTAGTATTTGCCTGTAGTTGCTGAAATGTTGCGGGTCCATCTAAGTCTGGCATCATCACATCTAGTAGAATCGCATCAGGTTGTTGAGCTTGAGCTATGTCTATGCCTTCACTACCAGAAGCTGCTGGCAAAACCTCCCACCCTGCTACTGCTTCGAGACTGAATTGGATAATTTCTCTGACACCATCTTCATCATCAATAACGAGTACGCGCTTAGTAGTCATGTCGCTACACTTCAAATAGTCATAAAGCGATTATGCCTGCGATCGCAAATGGAATTGGTAATTGGTAGTTGGTAGTTGGTGAGTGGCTGGTGGTTGGTGGCTGGTGGCTGGTGGCTGGAATTACTTCCTTGTCCCCCTTCGCCCCCTAATCCCCACTCCCTTCGGTCGCGGGGAAGAGCGAGTTCCCCCTTGTCCCCCTTGTCCCCCTTGTCCCTTCCCTATGAACGTCTCCCAGCCACAATGGATCGTCCCAACAGAACAGCCCCCAGAGTGGTTCGTGCAAGCAGTTAGGGAATATGCCCCTAGCGCAGGATTTGCGGCACAACTGTTATGGCAAAGGGGAGTTCAAGCGCGAGAGGAGTTACCTGGATATCTCAATCCTCGCTGCTATCAACCTGCTAGCCCATTTGAATTTGGGCAAGAAATGCACTTAGCAGTAGAAAGATTGCAAATTGCTCGCGATCGCCAAGAAAAAGTGGCAATTTGGGGTGATTTTGATGCTGATGGTATCACTTCTACAGCGGTTTTATGGGATGGATTGGGACAATTTTTCTGTCAACATACCCAACTTTCCTATTACATCCCCAACCGCCTTACCGAGTCGCACGGGTTGAACTGCCCTGGAATCGATCTGCTTGCCCGCGATAACTGTAAGTTAATCGTGACTTGCGACACTGGTAGCACGAATGTTGCAGAAATTCTCTATGCGAAATCTTTGGGCGTTGATGCGATTGTCACCGATCACCACACTTTACCCGCAGAACGTCCACCTGTGACTGCAATAATTAATCCGCGTTACTTTCCTTCAGAGCATCAATTCTTTCATCTATCTGGGGTTGCAGTTGCCTACAAACTTGTCGAAGCTTTATATCAATTTTTACCAAATGTACCGCGACAACCATTAGAAGATTTACTCGATCTCGTCGCTATTGGGTTAATTTCCGATTTAGTACAACTGAGTGGAGATTGCCGTTATTTAGCTCAATTGGGTATTGAACGGATGCAACAGGATTATAAACAACCAGTTCAACAGCGACGGCGACCAGGAGTAGGGCGATTATTAGAAATGTGTCAGAAAAGTGGCGATCGCCCCACAGATATTTCTTTCGGCTTGGGTCCCCGCATCAACGCCGTGAGCCGAATTCAAGGTGACGCAAGCTTTTGCGTTCAATTACTGACCAGCGACGATCTCAACTTAGTCGAGCGCCTTGCCCAAGAAACCGAATTGGCAAACACTCGTCGCAAGTCTTTACAAAAAGAAGTTTCCCAGCAAGTTGCCCAAAAACTCAAGTCAGAAATCGATCTCTCCACCACTAGCGTTATCGTTCTCGTAGATTCCCAATGGTCGCCTGGAGTCTTAGGACTCGTCGCCGGACAAATTGCTCAAGAAACGGGTCGTCCTACGATTTTGTTGAGTACGGAAGGGGAACAAAGGGACAAGGAGGACAAGGTAGACAAGGGCGACAAGGGGGATAAGAGAGCTGAGGAAGCTGAGGGAGCAATTCTAGCCACTAGTCACCAGCCACTAGCCACTCTCCCAACTCCCGCACTTGCTCGCGGTTCAGCTCGGTCTGTCGGTAATATCGATTTGTACCAGTTAGTGAAAGATCAAGCGCATTTACTGCATAGGTTTGGCGGACATCCTTTTGCGGCTGGATTAAGCATACCCGTTGAGAATATACCGCTATTTACCGCAGCGATTAACCAAAAACTCCGACAGCAGGGAAGCGCGATCGCCGTGCCATCCGTACAAGCAGATCTGGTGGTGACAGTAGCCGATTTAGGGAGAGATTTGTTTTTAGAACTGAAACTACTCGAACCTTGCGGTATGGGTAATCCCGTGCCAAAACTGCTGATCCAAAATTGCTGGTTTGAAAATGCTTGGCATCGCAATCAGCAAGATTGGCGGGGAAACAAAGTGCAATATATCAAAACAGATTTTAATTTGCGGGATGACTCGACTAAAACTAGTTTTCCTGGCGTGTGGTGGGGACATTATAAAGACGAGATCCCGACTGGACGCTGTGACTGTATTGTAGAACTCGACTACAACTCGTTCAAAAATAAACAACGTTACGAAGTCCGCCTCATTGCCGTCCGTACTTCCGACTCTTTATCTCTCACTCCTCACTCCGGACTTCGTCCCGCTTCGCTAACGCCCCTCACTCCTCAAATTCTCGACTGCCGTGGTATGGCGATCGCCCCAGTTGACGATACATTCACAGGCGATCCATCCTCGCTTGTCGTGCGTACCTGTCCCACTTGTTGGGACGAGTTACGTGTCTGGATGCGGCGATCGCAGTTTGAAAATAAGTCTTTAGTTTTGGCATGGACTACACCCGAACCAGTCTCACCACCACAAGTCTGGCAACAGTTAGTCGGAATTGCTAAATACCTTTGCCGTACCGGACAAACGGTGACTCGCGTGCAACTCAGTCAAAAGCTTGGAATTAGCGATCGCCTTTTAGGATTAGGATTTACTGCTCTTTCCTACTTGGGCTTTTATGTTAGCTTTCAAGACCGCTATTTTCATATTTCTCAAGAAGTACCGTGGCACGTTGCCGCATCTACAAATCTCTATGCTACCGATGCCGCTTACATGCAAGCAATAGACAAATTTGCCCAAGCTGTCCGAGAAGAACAATTCCAACGCCAGTATTTTTCTACGGTTCCTCTCTCTACCATTCAAGCCCATGCCGCTCAATTAGGAGTGAGGAGTGAGGAGTGAGGGGTGAGGAGGACAAGGGGGACAAGGAAGCAGAGGAGCAGGGGAGAAGAGAGCTGAGGGAGCGATCGGGAGCTGAGGAAGCTGAGGGAGCAAGACAACCAATTACCAACTACCAATTCCTAATTCCCAATTCCCAATTCCCTTTCTTCACTAATAACTAAATAACTGAAAATTGATTTAATAAATATGTGAAAAACTTTACTAAAATACATTAATCGCTCGTCAAAAATGAAATAGATATAATTGACCAATAGTTGCTAATCTTACAAATAGCAGTGCAAATCTAGACAAAATCTAA
This sequence comes from Chroococcidiopsis cubana SAG 39.79, assembly GCF_003991895.1. Taxonomy (NCBI): domain Bacteria; kingdom Bacillati; phylum Cyanobacteriota; class Cyanophyceae; order Chroococcidiopsidales; family Chroococcidiopsidaceae; genus Chroococcidiopsis; species Chroococcidiopsis cubana. The sequence goes on along the minus strand of NZ_RSCK01000010.1, from coordinate 19,087 downwards.
ACTTTATATTTCTTCGGACAATAGGTAAACTGTCACAGAGTGTTTGTGACGAACCTAATCTGTCTGAGTATGTTGGGAATAATGGCTTGAACAAAGAGATAAAAGGGCGATCGCAATTGCGATTTCGCTGCCATCACACGCTATCTGGGTGTATATTCAAAAGAAATCTACTCTGTCTCAACCCGTTGGGTAATGAGCAATATAGCTTTCGATTTGCTAACCTCTGCTTGCTAACCTCATGCAATATATTAAACGCCTCTCCTCCCTACAACTTGCTCTGTTTGGTGGAGCGATCGCCACTACATCGTTTCTGGCGCTATCTCCCTGGTGTGGTTCTGTCCGTGCCGCACTGATGCAAAATAGCCCTAAAGCTTTAGTTGACGAAGTTTGGCAACTCGTTACTAGAGAATATGTGGATGGCACGTTCAACAAGACAGACTGGCAAGCAACGAGACAAGATTTATTAAGTAGAGAATATACTAACCGCGAACAAGCTTACGCCGCTGTCCGAGTCGCGCTGGCTAAGCTGAACGACCCATATACTCGCTTTCTCGACCCCAAGCAGTATGAGGCATTGACGAGCCAAACTTCAGGAGAAGTTACTGGAGTGGGGATTCGGATGGAATTAAATAAACAAACTAAGCGTTTAACTGTAGTTGAGACTATTCAAAATTCCCCTGCTGTCAAAGCGGGAGTTAAAGCCGGGGACAAAATAGTCGCAATTGATGGTAAACCAACTCAACAAATGGACGTGCAGGCTGCCTCAAGCCTAATTCGGGGCAAAGCAGGTACGCCTGTCACATTGAAAATCGAGCGGCAAGGCAAAAGTGCCTTCGACCTCAAGCTAACGCGGGCGAAAATTGAGCTGCCTACAGTTACACACACCCTAAAGCGGGAGGGCAATAAGCGGGTTGGTTATATTAGCTTGCGGGAATTTAGCGCTCATGCTTCAGAGCAGATGCAAAAAGCAATTCAAGACCTGAATCGCCAGAATGTGAATGCCTTCGTTCTGGATTTACGCGATAATCCAGGTGGCTTGCTGCAAGCAGGGGTAGAAATCTCACGGATGTGGCTGAATAAAGGCTCTATCGTCAAAACAGTAGACCGACAGGGAGCTAGTCAAGAAATACCAGCCAATCAAACCGCACTGACTCAGCGCCCTCTAGTTGTTTTGGTCAATGGTAATTCTGCCAGTGCCAGTGAAATTTTAGCGGGAGCATTGCAAGATCATCAACGCGCTGTCGTAGTTGGTAGCCAAACCTTTGGTAAGGCTTTAGTCCAATCAGTCCATTCTCTGTCCGATGGTTCGGGACTAGCAGTAACAGTTGCCCATTACTACACGCCTAAAGGTACGGATATTAGTCATAAAGGCATTACACCAGATATTAAAATCGACTTGAACGACGCTCAGAAACGCCAGCTAGCTGCAAATCCTTCTTCAATTGCAACGCGGCAAGACCCCCAGTATGCACGGGCAATTTCTGTAATTACCAATAACAGTTTTGCCCAATTTAAAAAACCGCTGAAAAAACCGCACATCTCAAAACGAGTCGTAGAGCGGAACCAGTTATAAATAATTTTCACTCATATTCGCGATCGCAGGGGCATACAAATGTATGCCCTTATTACATTTTTCACTCTGATAATTTAAAGAGAATCACCATCAATAACCAATGACCAACGATCGATGACAAAAAGTCCTTTAGTCGTTGACACGTTTCAGCAAGGGACAATTTTTCCCATACTACCAGTCGCGCCCATTCTTTCTAGCGCCAATCGAGATTGGGATGGCATTCACGTCGGGTATTATCGTCAGCCTGCCTGGGAAACCCCTGAAGCAACATTTTTACAACACACAATTACGATTTATACAGGGCAACCTGTAAACGTAGAATTGCAAGCAGAGGGGCGCTGGCAACAAAAAACTTATACCAAGGGTGTAGTTGGAATTTACCCGGCATTTGCCCCGCATATAGTAAATTGGAATGATGAAATTGAATTTATTGAAATCGATCTCGATCCGCAAACATTAAACCGTTTTGTAGATAATTCTATAAATATTGATTGCTATAAAATTATTCCTCAATCTGCTATTAACGATCCGCTAATTTATAGTATTGGCATGGCGCTGAAAACAGAATTAGAATCTAGTGGAGGGGGCGATCGCCTTTACGCTGAGTCAGCAACCACAATGTTAGCTGCTCATATTGTTCGTCATTATTCTACCCAAACCTCTACTCTAAAAGAAGTTTCTGGAGGTTTACCTAAATCAAAACTAAGAAAAGTCATTGATTATATTCAAACTCATTTAGAGAAAAATTTAAGTTTAGTTGAATTAGCCGCGTTAGCACAAATTAGTCCCCATCATTTTGCTAGATTATTCAAGCAATCAACTGGTTTTTCTCCACATCAATATTTACTTAATTGTCGCATTCAAGCAGCAAAATCTTTACTAGCAAAGCAAGACTTATCTATTGCTGATATTGCTTTACAAGTTGGCTTTCACGATCAAAGTCGTTTTACGAGTATTTTTCGTAAGCATACAGGCGTTACCCCCAAAAAGTATCGCGATCGCATTTGAGCAAGATTTGACTATTTTTGAGAAGATTTGACAAGACGACTGTTGTTTTTGCCTTGTAGAGTAAGCTGTATTAAAATTGTCGCGCAAAGACGCAAAGTCGCAAAGCTTTCTTTGTGTCTTCGCGGCTTTGCGCGACCAATAAAAGATGAAGAATTAGGACAAATAGCAAGATGAATACTCAGAAAAACCGAATTTTACTACTTGCTCTACTAATTGTTAATGGAATTTCAACTATTCTTCACTACATTGATAATTTTGTAAACTATGACAAATATTCCCAACCTACTTGGATTACTCCTAACAGTATTTATCTTGCGTGGAGTGTATTAACAATATTTGGCGTTGTCGGTTATTTATTGTACGTTAAAGATATGTTTTTGGCTGCGTATGCATGTTTAGGAATTTATTCTATAACTGGACTTTCTAGCCCAGGACATTACTTTTATTCAGCTCAACATGTATTTTCTGGAAAGATGCATTTATTAATTTGGTCAGATGCGATCGCGGGGATCTTTCTACTAATTTTTCTTCTGCGATCGGCTTTAATTCTAAAAGAATGGCGCAAAGAACGAGAAGTAAACATTTAATTCCGATTTCGGAATTCCGAATTCCGAATTCAATACGCTTCTCCACCTACAACCACATTCCGAATTCTCAAACTGGGACCACCGCAACCAACGGGTAAACCATTTTGCCCGCCTTTACCGCAGCCACCAGATTCATCCCAGTAGAAATCATCTCCAATCGCCTCGATATCTGCTAGGGTTTGAAAGACATTTCCCGACAGTGTGACATCTCGCACGGGTTCGGCAAGTTTACCATTGCGGATTATCCAAGCTTCTCCCGCGCTGAAGGTAAACATTTCACCATTAGTCATCCCTCCCAACCAGTTGCGGGCGTATACTCCGTCTTTAATATCGGTAAATAAATCTGCCACTGGTGTCCTTCCCCGCTCGATCCAAGTGTTTGTCATGCGGACGATGGGAGCGTAGTGATAGCTGAGACAACGAGCGTTTCCCGTGGGCGTTTCTCCCAACTTGCCAGCGGTTTCGCGTGAATGGAGTCTACCCACCAAAACGCCATCTTGAATTAATTGCGTCGTTGTCGCCGGAGTCCCTTCATCGTCGTAGAAATAACTACCGCGATGCCCTTGGGGTGCTGCACCATCAAAAATTTGTAGCTCCTTGGGTCCAAAGCGCCGTCCCATGCTCATAACTTCTAGCAGATCGGGGTTTTCATACGCCATATCTGCTTCAGAAAGATGCCCGAAGGCTTCGTGAACGAATAAACCAGCGAGGATCGGATCGATCACGACAGTATAAGTATTGCCTTTAACTGAAGGTAGAGAAAGAGCCGCTACAGCCCTTTGAGCTGCACTTTGGACTTGGGCATCCAAATTCACTAAATCCTCATAAGCCTTGCGAGAACCAGTGGTTTCTCTACCTGTCTGGACTGTATCGCCATCGCGTGCAGTTGCAGCAAAGCGCATTTCCATATCCACCCAAGATTGATCGATTAACGTTCCTTCCGAACTGGTGATGATAACTCGTTGGCAAATATCACCGTAGCGGACTGACGTAGTCGTAATTCGATCGCTGGCGCTTTTGAGAATTTCGCCATAGCGATCGCACAATTCCTTTTTTTGTGCTAGCGGAACGTGACGCGGATCGGTTCCCATTAAGGGGACAAAGCAGGTGGCTTGCACTGGTTCTATATCTGCTAGTAGGGTTTCATCATTACCTACTATTCGTGCTGCCGCGATCGCTTCTTCGATGCGAGAGTTGAACTGGGACAACTGATTAAAGCTACTCAATCCCCAACCGCCTTTGTAGCACGCGCGAACTTGTCCGCCGATAGAAATTCCTTCGCTCAATGTTTCTATCTTATTCCCCCGCAGCATAATATCTGTTCCCTGGGACTCTTCGAGGCGAATGAGTAAATAATCGACTTTGTGAGAGTATTTTGCGATCGCATCAGCGAGCAAGTTTTTGGTATCGGCAAGCGCAGTAGGCATGGGAAAGAAAAGTCAAAAGTCAAAAATTAAAAGTCAAAAATAGCAAAATTGTTCTTACGAGCAGTTCTGATAACTACAGCGCATACAAATTAATGTAGATCGACCTAGTGAAAATCAATCTTGGCTTCAAGTCGTCACTATTCGATTGTAGGTGTTTCTCTACCAGGGATGTGAGGAGCGTGTCAAAAGACTATATTCTAAATACCGAGATGTCGCTTGAGCTTGATAGATCCTTGCTTGACTGGTGATTAGCGAGTAGCAAGCGTGCAATTAATTCTCCCTTGTCCCCCTTGTCTCCCTTGTCTCCCTTGTCTCCCTTGTCCCCCTTGTCCTCCTTGTCCTCCTTGTCCCCCTTGTCCCCCTTGTCCCCCTTGTCCCCCTTGTCTCCCTTGTCTCCCTTGTCTCCCTTGTCTTCCTAATTTAAGTGTGAGTGAGTCATGTTATTGAAATGGCAAAAGCAGCCAGGAACCCATTTATTCCTCGGTGGTGCGATCGCTTTTTTGCTCGTGGGATTAATTCTGGTCTTACATCGGTACTATAGCTTCTATGCTACTTTCGACCAGGGCATATTTAATCAAGTTTTCTGGAATGGGATTCACGGTAGATTTTTCCAGAGTTCTCTTTCTTCCAGCCTCTCCACGAATGTCGTCCATGCTGGAGAAATCCCAGAGGTTTACTACCATCGTCTAGGACAGCATTTTACCCCTGCCTTACTCGTTTGGCTACCGCTATATGCCCTTTTCCCCTCCCCGGCGACTTTGAGCGTGTTACAGGTCGCTCTAGTAACCGCTGCTGGGATTGTTTTATATTTCTTGGCTCGCTTGTATCTCGAACCACTCTTAGCGGCGATGGTTGGCGTCAGTTTTTATGGCGCGATCGCTGTTGTTGCTCCAACTTTAACCAATTTCCACGACATCAGCCAAATACCTTTATTGACGTTTGGTATTCTGCTGGCAATGGAAAAGCGCAAGTGGTGGGTATTTTGGTTGTTGGCAGTGTTGCTTTTAGCTGTGAGAGAAGATAGCGGCATTGGGTTATTTGGGGTAGGCGCTTATATGGTTTTAAGTCGGCGCTTTCCCCGTGCTGGTTTAGCGACTTGCATTCTTAGTTTTGGCTACATGCTGGCTTTGACAAATCTGATCATGCCGCTATTTTCAGAGGATATTTCCAAGCGTTTCATGATGGAGCGATTCGGACAGTATGCCACTGGGGAAGATGCTTCTACCGTTGAGATTATTTGGGGCATTGTCAGCAATCCTTGGCGATTGCTCGTAGAATTGATCGCTCCTTTTCCTGGGACATTTTTGTATTTACTAGGGCAGTGGTTGCCTTTGGCTTTCGTTCCCGCGCTTTCTGGCACGGCTTGGGCGATCGCGGGTTTCCCTCTTTTGAAACTATTCTTAGGTCAAGGTGAATCCGTTCTAGCAATTACGATTCGCTATGCCATGAGTGTCGTCCCAGGATTATTTTACGGCGCGATTTTGTGGTGGTCAATGCATCCTAAAGTCTTTAAGCCCAAGTTTCAGCGCTTCTGGATTGGATGTATTTGCCTTTCCCTCGTAATTACAATTGCCTACAATCCCAATCGGACGCTTTACTTTTTAATTCCCGACTCGATTCAACCTTGGGTACATATTTCCCTCCCGCGTCAATGGCAACACGTCAACCAAATGCGATCGCTGCTAGCACAAATTCCCCCACAAGCCAGTGTATCGGCAACGACCCATATCGTGCCTCACCTTTCCAGCCGTCGCGAGATTCTGCGTCTACCAGGATTGCAATTGCGTAACGATGCCAGGGAAGTCATTCAGGTAGAGTATATAATTGCCGACCTCTGGCAACTGCAACAATATCAAGTAGCTTTCACGGGCGATCGCCAGCAGTTGCAAGACATTGTAAAACTGATCGATCGGCTCTTTAATACTGGCGAATATGGAATCGTCGGCTTTCAAGATGGAGTCATTTTGCTGCATAAAGGTGTCACTTCACTTCCCGAAGCCACATCTGCTTGGTTGGCTTTTCGGCAAAATTTGTAATTTGGCAATTGGTAATTGGTAATCGGTAATGGGGGGCGATCGCAGTCTTATAATCTAAACCAACACAGTTAATTTTTGTGAAGAATTGAGTGATAATACTCATTCAATTCCCAATCCTATACATTTAGATAGATTGATAGATTTAGGTAAGCAGCAAGTAAGTCGCAGGGATTGGGGTCGATGAAAATACTCGTATTAAGCTGGGAATTTCCGCCGCGCATTGTAGGAGGCATTGCTCGTCATGTTGGGGAATTATACCCCGAACTCGTCAAACTAGGACATGAAGTCCACATGGTGACAGTGGAATTCGGTCATGCACCAATGTACGAGCTTTTTGAGGGAATCCACGTACACCGGGTTCCCGTTGCCTGGGGAAATGACTTTTTCCATTGGGTGGCGAACATGAATGAGAGCATGGGTAGCCACGGTGCAAAGTTGATCTTAGAAGAAGAACCGTTCGATCTAATCCACGCCCATGACTGGTTGGTAGCAGATGCGGCGATCGCCCTCAAGCATAATTTTAAAATCCCGCTGATTGCCACCATTCACGCTACAGAACACGGTCGTTACAACGGTATCTATACCGAAGAACAGCGCTACATCAATGGCAAAGAGCAATTACTCGCTTATGATGCTTGGCGAATTATCGTCTGTACCGACTACATGCGGCGCGAAGTAGAACGGGCGCTAGCGAGTCCTTGGGACAAAATCGACGTAATCTATAACGGTATCCGTCCTGAAAAGAAGCACAGACGGCAAGATTTTGATTATTGGCACTTCCGCCGTCAATATGCTGACGATGATGAGAAGATCGTTTACTACGTCGGTCGTATGACTTACGAAAAAGGCGTATCCGTAATGCTGAATGCAGCTCCCAAAGTGCTGTGGGAAATGGGAGGTCGTGCTAAATTCGTACTCGTTGGTGGTGGTAATACCGAAGCTTTGAAGCGGCAAGCTTGGGATCTAGGTATTTGGCACAAATGCTATTTCACGGGCTTTATGTACGATGACTTTCTTGATAAATTCCAAGCGGTAGCTGATTGTGCCGTGTTTCCTAGCCTTTACGAACCGTTTGGTATTGTTGCCCTAGAAAGCTTTGCTGCCCGCGTGCCTGTCGTTGTCTCCGATACTGGCGGATTTCCAGAAGTCGTGCAGCATACTAAGACTGGAGTTGTGACTTGGACGAATAACTCTGACTCCCTGGCATGGGGAATTTTAGAGGTTTTGAAAAATCCTGGTTATCGGCAATGGTTAGTTGACAATGCATATGAGGATTTAGATCGCCGCTTTAATTGGAGCAAGTTAGCCCGACAAACCCAAGCAGTGTATCAACAAGTCGTACGAGAGCGATCGCAAATCTCGTGGTAATAATGTTTGTAGGGGCGCATAGCTATGCGCCCCTACATTTATAATTTAGACATAATAAAAACCAGCCGTATACAGGCTGGTCGTCCCCCAAGGAATTCTATATCAACTGGTTGCCGATCGTTAACCGCTGCTTAGCAAGCACCTACTTTAGCAAAAATTACGTACACAGTCTTAGCAATAATAAACAAGTCGTAGAAGGGATGCCACATTTTTTGGTAGCGCAGGTCGAGATTGACAATCTCTTCAAAATCTTTAATGCTAGAGCGTCCGCTGACTTGCCACTCTCCTGTTAATCCCGGCTTCACGTTTAATCTTTGCCAGTGGCGATCGTTGTACTGAGCAACTTCGTCAGCAGTTGGTGGACGAGTACCCACTAAACTCATGTCTCCAACTAATACGTTCCAAAATTGGGGTAGTTCGTCTAGGCTGGTGCTTCTTAAGAAACGACCCACTCTCGTAATTCTTGGGTCTTGCGTGTTTTTGAAAATTAGTCCCGATGCTTCATTTTGCACTTGAGACTTCAGTGCGTCTGCGTTGGGAACCATTGAACGAAACTTCCACATACGGAATGTTTTTCCTTGCAGTCCGTAGCGCTCTTGTCCGTAAAAAATTGGTCCTGGGCTGTCTAACTTAATGGCGATCGCTAAAGGGATGAAGATAACTGCCAAGATCGACAGTCCGACTAAGCTGCCAACGATGTCCAAACATCTCTTAAAAGCCGATCTGGCTGATGGATGAACTGCATCTAGTGTCTGGGGAGACTTAAGTTCGACAGTTTTGATGGCGGTGGGGAACGGTGCTTGGTACATTGTCACGACTAAAACCTGGATCGGATAGATCGTAGTATTACTGAGGTAGATTTACCGAAGTAGATTTACTGAACTTGTATCCCGAATATAATCTCTCTCTTGGCTAGAATGACAGTACTTTAACTTACATTTTGCCGAATCTTTATCAAGAACCTGGTTCCACTCGGACTTTGTAAAGATAATATAAAGTTGGCTCCTTCAAAGATTTTACTCAAAAAATAGAGCTGTCCAGCAGTCAATTTCTCTTCAAATTACTGACTTGAGCTTCATCTAAACTTCATGATTTCCTCACATTCGCATAGATGAATATACCTAACTGGGTCACTCTCTCTCGACTTCTAGCCCTGCCTTTGCTGCTTTATCTTTTGCCAGTACCGACAACAACCGCACGTTGGTTTTGCTTAACAGTATTTTTGGTTGCAGCTTTGACGGATTGGCTGGATGGTTATTTAGCCCGGAAACTGAACGCTATCACTGAACTGGGGAAATTCCTCGATCCTTTGGTAGACAAATTGCTGGTACTGGCTCCACTGTTATCGCTGATTCAGCTAGGACAACTTCCTGCTTGGGGAGTATTTTTGATTTTGGCGCGAGAATTGGGTATAGCAGGCTGGCGCGTTTCTCCTAGCTTGACAGGCACAAATGCGATCGCGGGAGCAAATCTTTGGGGCAAACTCAAAACAGTCAGTCAAATTACCGCGATCGCCTTATTGATCGCTCCCTTACCCCCAACTTGGCATCTTCCTGCACTAGGAGTTTTTTGGCTTTCTGTCGCTTTGACTTTGATTTCGGGGTTGATTTACTTTTTAGGAGCGAGGAGCGAGGAACGAGGAGCGAGGGGAATACAAGAGAGCTGAGGGGGACAGGGGAGACAAGGGGGACAAGAGGGACGAGGGGGACGAGGAAGAATTGCAATTCAAAATCTAAAATTCCCTCACTCCTCACTCCTCGCTCCTCACTCCTCACTTCAAAATCTCTTCGTCTACAGAAAAATCTACCTCGGCTTTGTCTCGTCCAGTAGCTATGTAGTCATTTTGGAAAGAGTCTTTTAACCCAGAAATTAAGTCGTATTTTGGCTGCCAGTTTAGTTCTGTAATGGCTTTATTGACACTGGCGAAAAAATGCTGTACTCGCAAGGGGAAAGCTTTGCGCTTGCCAAAATCGAAATTTTTCGGCTCGTAGTGTACGATCGCTAGCTCCTCCGGCGATTTTCCGGCAGCTACAGCGCAAGCGCGAGCTAAACCATCAAAAGTAACGTAGCGATCGCCAGAGACGTTATAAACCTGCCCTATGGCTCTCTCGTTGCCTAATACCCGAGCCATAGCTTGAGCTAGATCTTCAACATGACCCATTTGAGTTATATGTAGCCCGTTAGCGGGAATAGGAATAGGTCGATCGCGGACGATGCGATCGAAAAACCAGCTTTCCAAATCGTTGTAGTTACTAGCTCCGTAGATATACGTAGGACGAATTGCCGTGAAGGGCAAGCCTACCTGAGCTAAGTATGCCTCTGTTTCGTATTTTCCTCGGTGGCGGCTCTTAGGATCGACTGGATCGCCTTCTACGTGAGGCATTTGGTCGGAGCGGAGGTACACGCCAGCCGAACTCATATAGACAAAGTGCTGCACCCGGTCGTGAAAGATCTCAGCTAGCGGTTGAGTATCGCTCAGTTCCCTGCCGTTATTGTCATAAATGGCATCAAAATGTTCTTGAGATAGCTTTGCCTTTAATTGTTCTGGAGAAGTGCGATCGCCTTGAATCTGAGTTATCCCCTCAACTGGAATAGGGCGATTACCGCGATTAAACAACACCACTTCATGACCCTGCGCCACTAGGATTTTGGTTAGGTAAACACCAATAAAGCGCGTACCACCCATAATCAAAATTCGCATAATTACCCAACCCCAATTCGTCTACTCTCAGTTTAGGGGTGAGTGGCTAGTGGCTAGATGTTTTTCTAGTCACTAGTCACTCTCTTTTAAGCTATAAATTCTCATAGAGTCAAAATTCAGCTAAGTGTAACCTTGAAATATGCCCTTGTCCATGAGTGGTTAACGCCTCAAGCTACTGGCGGTTCGGAATTAGTCGTGCGAGAAATTCTCAGATGCATCAATGCCGATCTCTATGCACTGATTGACTTTGAATCTACAAATTCCCAAAGTTATTTGTTCGGACGCAAAATTGGTACGACATTTTTGCAACACTTACCGTTCTCGCGCAATGGCGTACAGAAATATCTCCCTTTGTTGCCGTTGGCGATCGAACAATTAGATTTGCGTGCCTATGATGCGATCGTTTCTTCGTCTCATACCGTTGCCAAAGCCGTACTTGCCAGTCCCCAGCAGCTTCATGTTTGTTATTGTCACAGTCCGATGCGCTTTGCTTGGGATATGACGTTCGATTACCTCCGCTCTAGCCGCATGGGTCGCGGTCTACCTGGAATTGCCACTAGGTATTTACTCCATCACCTGCGCCAGTGGGATGCGATCGCCGCTAACCGTGTTGATTATTTCATTGCTAACTCTCACCATACGGCACGCCGGATTTGGCGCTGCTATCGTCGTCCTGCTACAGTAATTTATCCGCCTGTAGATATCGATCGCTTCCCCGTGGTGAAAGACAAACAAGATTTTTACCTCACGGTCTCGCGATTGGTCAGCTACAAGCAAGTCTCAACCATTGTCCGCGCCTTCAATCAACTCAAAAAACCTTTAGTCGTAATCGGTACGGGTTCAGAACTACCAGAGATTCGCAAACTGGCACAGTCGCACGTTCAAATTTTAGGAGCGCAGCCTAATGATGTAGTAGAGAAATATATGGCTCAAGCAAAAGCGTTTGTTTATGCAGCTCTAGAGGATTTTGGCATCGCGATCGTCGAGGCTCAAGCTTGCGGCACTCCAGTCATCGCCTTGGGTGCTGGGGGAGCGTTGGAAACAGTGCGAGACTTGCACCGCTACCCCGATAGCGCAACGGGAATATTTTTTTTAGAGCAAACAGTAGACGCATTGGTGGCAGCTGTGGAAAAATTTGAAGCCAACTGGGTAGCGTTCGATTCCGATCGCATTCGCACCCAGGCAACTCAATTTACCCCTAAAATCTTTGAAGAGCAGTTTTTAGCTTTTCTAGAACGCTCGTGTCAGGAGTTCTTCGTCCCTAGTTCTTAGGAGTTGATTTTTAGCTGGTTTTACAGCCTCTAAAATTAAATATGCCTCAGAATGGTGCTTCTGGCTTTAAGATCGGGACTATGTGTGGTGTGGATGGTTTAGGAGTATGATGACAGCCCAAAGCTCACTCCTCTTTGGCAAGCGGTTACAGGCTTTTGTCAAACGCGGGCAAGAGCCGTTTAGAACCAGAGCTAAACCGAAGGGTTTATTGCTCGCTCGACTCAATAAAGAGTTTGCCAAAAGATTGTTCGATGTTTTATTTTCGCTTTCCGTTCTAATTTTATTTGCGCCAGTTTATCTGGTGTTAGGCTTCTCGATCGCCTTGAGTTCGCCTGGACCGATCTTTTACGTTCAAGAACGAGTAGGCAGGAATCACAAGCCTTTTTATTGTATTAAATTCCGTACTATGGTAGCCAATGCTGATGAGATTTTGTCAGAATTGATTGCCTCGTCGCCAGGATTGCGGCAGGAATTTGAGGATAATTTCAAGTTAAAACAAGACCCGCGCATTACCAAAGTCGGTCATTTTTTGCGCTTAACTAGCCTAGATGAATTTCCCCAATTTTGGAACGTGCTTATGGGTGATATGAGTATCGTCGGTCCCCGACCTTTGGTAGCAGAAGAGCTACCGCGATATGGTCGTCATATTGATAAGGTCTTAACCATCAAGCCAGGAATTACTGGTTTGTGGCAAGTGTCGGGCAGAAATGACATTCCTTACAATCGTAGAGTGCAAATAGACGTTCACTATGCCAGCTCTTACAGCATGTGGCTAGATGTGTGGGTCATTTTAAAGACGGTATTTGTGGTAATTGTACCAAAAAATAACGGCGCTTATTAAGTGTATCCGTTAGCTTGTAGCCGTCAGCATTTGAGATTTGTTATGGTTTGCTGAAAATTATCAGTTTTGCGTTTAGGGGCATCAATTGCCCCTTTTCGATCGGAAACACTACTTTTCTTTTCGATCCATTGTCCTACGGTTTCTACGAGCGGTATATTTAGTGCTGTTCTAAACAGTGCCGAGAGCGAGCAGCCTGAAGCGATCGCCCTCTCAATCCACGCAATCTTTGCAATTACTCAATAATTACTTAATAATGAAAAGCAAACTTTAAGTTAATTTGTATTTTAGCCAAGCTGGCATTAACGCCAACCAGACGGCAACTGCACGACTAGGTGATCTCTCTGAGGGCAATTTTGCCATTATTTGCTTAAGTTGTAGCAGCGTTCTCGCTCTATTGTTTTAGGGAAAAAGAAAAATATAGTATTAAGTATGACGCAAACAAAGAGAGCTTTAATTACTGGTATTACAGGTCAAGACGGTTCGTACCTGAGCGAGTTTCTGTTGGAACAAGGTTATGAGGTACACGGAATCATTCGCCGTACCTCGACGTTTAACACAGACCGGATCGATCATATTTATGAAGACCCGCACAAAGAAGGAGTGCGGATGTTTCTGCACTATGGGGACTTGACCGACGGCACGACACTCCGACGCATTTTAGAAGAAGTCAAACCTATAGAAATCTATAATTTAGGTTCTCAATCCCACGTCCGCGTTAGCTTTGACTCCCCTGAATACACGGTGGACTCTGTAGGCATGGGAACGTTACGGTTATTAGAAGCAATTCGCGATTACCAACACCGGACGGGTATAGAAGTTCGGTTCTATCAAGCTGGTTCTTCAGAAATGTATGGATTAGTACAGGAAATTCCGCAAAAAGAATCAACTCCTTTCTATCCTCGCAGTCCTTACGCTTGTGCTAAAGTTTACGCTCACTGGCAAACAATCAACTATCGCGAATCTTATGGGATGTTTGCCTGTAACGGTATCTTATTTAACCACGAAAGCCCGCGTCGGGGTGAAACTTTCGTGACGCGCAAAATTACCCGCGCTGTTGCCCGCATTGTGGGTGGTAAGCAGAAGAAAATCTACATGGGTAACTTAGACGCAAAGCGCGACTGGGGCTATGCGAAAGATTACGTAAGGGCAATGTGGTTGATGTTACAGCAGTCTCAAGCTGATGATTACGTAATTTCTACGGGTGAAACCCATTCCGTGCGCGAGTTTCTCGAATTAGCTTTTGGCTATGTAAATTTAAATTGGCAAGACTACGTAGAATTTGACGATCGCTACCTCAGACCAGCAGAGGTAGAATTACTAATTGGAGATTCTACCAAGGCACGACAAAAATTGGGATGGACTCCTAGCGTGACATTCGAGCAGCTTGTTGCTTTAATGGTGGACGCAGATTTAAAAGCGATCGGTCTATCTGCCCCGAATGGAAATGGTGCTTCAGTCATCCATGACATCGCAACAATCCGTCAAGATATGGTCAGCTACCTATCCTAGTCCTAAAACCTACCTACGAGGCTGAACTCATGACCGCCTTAGATTTAAACAACAAACGCATTCTCGTGACTGGTGGTGCTGGGTTCTTAGGTCGTCAGGTAATAGACCAACTATGTCAAGCTGGTGCAGATAAAAATAAGATTACCGTAACGCGATCGCGCGATTGCGATTTACGAGTCTTAGAAAACTGTCAGCGTGCGGTTGACCAGCAAGATATTATTATTCATCTGGCTGCCCACGTTGGCGGTATTGGGCTGAATCAAGCTAAACCTGCCGAGCTATTTTACGATAACTTGATGATGGGGGCGCAACTGATCCACTCGGCTTATCAAGCAGGAGTGGAAAAGTTTGTCTGTGTCGGTACGATCTGTGCCTACCCTAAATTTACACCAGTTCCATTCAAAGAAGATGACCTCTGGAATGGCTACCCAGAGGAAACCAACGCCCCCTATGGCATTGCCAAAAAAGCCCTATTAGTACAATTGCAAGCTTATCGCCAACAGTACGGCTTTAATGGTATCTATCTCTTGCCAGTCAACTTATACGGTCCTGAAGATAACTTCGACCCTAAGAGTTCCCACGTCATCCCAGCTTTGATCCGCAAAGTGCATGAAGCTCAACTACGGGGAGACAAGCAAATTCCTGTTTGGGGTGATGGTACTCCCACCCGCGAATTTCTCTACTCAGAAGATGCAGCACGAGGAATTGTCATGGGGACTCAGTTTTATAACGACCCCGAACCTGTTAATTTGGGAACGGGCGAGGAAATTTCAATTCGCGACTTGATTCATTTAATTTGCGAATTAATGGAATATGACGGGGAAATTATTTGGCAAACCGATAAGCCCAACGGTCAACCCCGTCGCTGTTTAGATACCGAAAGGGCAAAACAAGCCTATGGTTTTGTGACTCAAGTAGGTTTCAGACAGGGATTGACCAATACGATTGATTGGTATCGAAAGCACGGAGCATAAGTCAAATTTGTAGCAATGGGTTGACTCATAATTCATAATATTTATCTGAGTAGGAATTATTGAGTAAACCTTCCCGTACCAAAATTAAAAATTAATGATTAAAACAGTGTAAGGTGGGCAATGCTCACCTTTTTTCGTTGACTAATCTTTGACCGATCGCATATACCTGAAGAAGTAAAGACCGTAATTTCGCTGATATTATTCTCTTTCTGGTGTTTGAAATCAGTATTATTACTGTAGAATTAGGAACTCTGCCAGCTTTATTTT
Source organism: Chroococcidiopsis cubana SAG 39.79 (assembly GCF_003991895.1). Classification (NCBI taxonomy): domain Bacteria; kingdom Bacillati; phylum Cyanobacteriota; class Cyanophyceae; order Chroococcidiopsidales; family Chroococcidiopsidaceae; genus Chroococcidiopsis; species Chroococcidiopsis cubana. The sequence goes on along the minus strand of NZ_RSCK01000010.1, from coordinate 3,524 downwards.
CATCATCGAAGAATAGTAAATTATTTACCGATCGTGATAGTAGTTGTTAGCAGTGATCGTACTCGTACAAGCCAGAGTCAAGAAGGAGATATTGGCTTCTACCCGCCGTCTTGTGCCATGAGCCGCATTGCTTTCATTGCTGGTACGTACTTACCAGAAAGCGATAGTGTTTCAGACTACACTGCTCGCCTACATACTTCCCTCCGCGATCGCGGTGTGGAATCTATTGTACTGACAACTTACTACGCGGCAGAAGCGGCTTACGATCCTCATGCGTTAGGAGTCGTACATGGATGGCGGTGGGTCGATCTAAAGGCTTTGGTCAAAGCAGTATGGGATAGTGGTGCGGATGCCGTACACATTCAGTACCATCCGCAAATTTACGGTCATCAGCCCGCAATCTTGTTACTACCGTTGTTATTGCGTTTATCTGGGTGGCGATCGCCCATCGTGACGACAGTACACGAGTATGGTAATTGGGAGTGGCAACGAGGATTGCTATCTCGATTTTCGGGTTGGTTGCACCAGTATACGTGGTGGGATCGAGAAGGGGGATTTTTGCTAACGTTAAGCAACGCTACAATTGCGATCGCGCCGGAAGCAAAAACCTTAATTCAAGCGAAATTACCTAATATAGAGCGTCGTTTGTGGCACGTTCCCAAAGTTCCTAACGTACAAGCCAGCGAAACGGACAGTAGTGCAGCACGCCAGATTTTACGACAAACTTGCAATTGGCATGAAGATACGTTCGTCATTACCTATTTAGGCTTTCTCCATTCTGGGAAGGAGTTAGCGACTTTACTACTAGCTTTTAAACAGGTTCTCACAACTCAACCTCAAGCAAGGCTGCTGGTGATGGATAGGAAAGATAGCTCAAAATCAACGATTCAAGACGATAATACATACTTAACACAACTGCAAACAACGATTGACGCACTCGAATTACATTCGTTCGTCCATTTCACAGGATATTTGGACGAGGAAATTGTGTCTCGCTATCTCGCAGGATCGGATATCGGAGTGTTAGATCGCGATGTGAGTCTCAATAATAGTTCTTTGATGTCGCTTTTATCTCACGGTTTACCAGCGATCGCCACTTATATGCCGTCGTATTTACCAGATACGCATCCATTATTCCTTGTCCCGCCGCATGATGTTGCTGCCCTGACAACTGTATTAATAGAACTGATCGATTGCCCCGAAAAACGAAGACAACAGGCTAAAGCCAGTCGAGCTTTTAGCGAAAATTTTACCTGGCAAAATATTACTCAGCAGCACTTAGAAATTTATCAAGGTTTATTCGATCTTTAGTAAACGATAATATTTCACAGGTGTTAGTTGATATAACGTTTCCTATATAGTGAAATACATTCGTAGGGGCGCACATCTATTCGCCCCTAAAGATCTTCGTACCCCATCCAATTAGAAAATAGCTACAGCTATTTGTAATTGCAGCACTATCAACCAACAATTAACAACTATAGCAATCCTATTTAATTCATAAACGTGGAGCAGGCTAGAAGCCTGCTTTACAAATCATTTAGAACTGCTATAGTAACTAACTATTGCACTTCTCCTACTGCTTTATTGACATCAGTAGGAGTTTCATATTCTTCTTCTGGTAACTGTTCTAAAATAGCGATCGCATTATCATCTGCGCCTTGTTGTTTGGCATAGTCCACAATATCTTGCTTAGAAGCAGGATATTCCATACCCTTGAGATGCTTTTGCAGCTGGATAGGATTAACTTTAGCCATTGCTAACTTCCCTCGTTCTAATTTGAATTTATGAAAATTTGTGATTTCTCTGAAATGCTAACTATGGCAAATTCGCCTTTCTTCTTCCAGGAGGATGAAAACCGTTTGCGTCAGAATAATCTAGTAATTTCGATTGCAGAGAGCGAGAGTGTATAACTTTTTAAAAAAATGTTGCAGATGCTTCATCAATTTTGCTCGAAATAAACCTAGCCGAGTTGAGATAGTGACTAACAATACTAGAATTTAGTTTTTGAGTATCAAATCAGACAAATTTAAATTTTTTCTATCTCCTTGGAGATGTGTAAAATTTCCGATTTTGTCATAGTCATCAAAATGACCGTGCATCTGGCAAAGAGGAGATTTAGCAGTGAGAATTAAGACAATTATTAGTTTATTGCGAGAGACATTTACTGAATGGAACGAAGATAAAGCTTCGCGACTAGCCGCAGCATTGGCATATTACACGGTATTTTCCCTCGCCCCGATGTTGATTATTGCGATCGCGATTGCTGGAGCAGTTTTTGGTGAAGAAGCAGCCAGAGGCGAAATTGTGACGCAGATTCAAGGTTTGGTAGGTAGGGACGGGGCACAATTTATTGAAACGGCAATTGAAGGCGCTAGTAAACCTAAAGCAGGAACCATTGCCTCCCTGATTAGTATTGCTGTCTTACTATTTGGCGCTTCTGGTTTATTCGCTCAGCTACAAGACTCTTTGAACACGATTTGGGAAGTTCAGCCGAAACCAGGACGGGGTTTAATCGGCATCTTGCGCGATCGCTTTTTGTCATTCACGATGGTACTCGGTGTAGGCTTTTTGCTACTCGTTTCCCTGGTTTTAAGTGCAGGTTTATCAGGATTGGTTAATTTTTTGGGCAGCTTGCTACCGGGAATCGGAGCATTGTTACAGATAGCTAACTTCGTCCTCTCTTTTGCCGTGACGACACTACTATTCGGACTGATTTACAAAGTCTTGCCAGATGTCAAAATTGCCTGGAGCGATGTTTGGAGCGGCGCGATCGTTACTTCGCTGCTATTCTCAATTGGTAGGTTTGCTTTGGGACTGTATCTAGGAAACAGTAGTTTTGGTTCTACCTACGGCGCGGCAGGTTCAGTCGTCATTATCTTAGTTTGGGTTTACTATGCTGCCCAAATCCTCTTTTTCGGTGCAGAATTTACTCAAGTTTATGCTAGAAGATATGGTTCTCGCATCGTACCAACAAAAAATGCCATACCGCTAACGGAAAAAAACCGTGACGAGCAAGGAATGAGAACAGATCGCGATCGTCGTCGCCGGAAAACGAGATAGAAGTCGGGACAAGGAAGACAAGGGGGACAAGGAAGCAGAGGAACTTCAGGAGCAATTCTAGTCACCAGTCACTAGCCACTAGTCACTCTCTATTAACAACTGTTTCCCTTCTTTTACCAAATCAAGTCAGAATATCTATCTAGAGGTAGTTGGTAAAGCCTAACTCACAAGTTGCGATTCATGAGTTGGAATCACCTCCAACCAAGGACAAATGACGAATGACAAATGACAAATGACAAAAGCAAAGCGTCGTCTCCCCCGTAAACCAATTATTTCGATTGTCAGGCAGAATGGACGGTTAAACGTTCAGGGGATTAATAAATGGTATTACTACTGGCGCGATCCATACCATTTGTTGATTACTATGCCTTGGTCTTGGTTCTTAGGATCGTGGATTAAATAACCTGTAATTCTGGCTGAGCAGTGTAATTCCACTGAGGCAAGAATTCATCAAAGACAAT